>NZ_JBPPSW010000015.1:0-108533 GCF_051337705.1 Arthrobacter sp. IK3
GCCGGGAACCATCAAGGGCCATTTCAATCCCCACTTCGGTGCCACCGCCCGGACGCGGAGTCCAGAGGATAGTTCCGTCGAGTTCGCTCTGGACGAGGGTCCGCACAATCTGCAGGCCTAGTCCTTCCCTGCGGGGTTCCGGCGGCAGGCCAATACCGTCATCCGAAACGGTCACCGTGAGGTTTTCCCCGCCGTCTGCTCCGAGATGCCGTTCGGCGTTCAACCACACCGTGCCGTTTTCCTTGCCTGCCAGTCCATGTTCGACGGCGTTGGTCACCAGCTCGTTGATCACCAGTGCGAGAGGAGTCGCCAGGTCGCTGGGAAGCTCGCCGAACGTTCCCTGGCGTTCCGTACGCACCGCCTGCGAAGGGGATGCCACCTCGGCCGAGAGCCGGAACTGCCGATCGATGAGCTCGTCGAAGTCGACGTTCTGCGTCAGCCCCTGTGAGAGGGTTTCGTGAACCAGCGCGATCGTGGACACGCGCCGCATTGCCTGGGCCAGGCCAAGCTTTCCCTCTTCGCTCTCCATCCGCCGCGACTGCATGCGCAGCAGGGCGGCTACCGTCTGCAGGTTGTTCTTCACCCGGTGGTGGATCTCGCGGATCGTGGCGTCCTTCGACACCAGTTCCATCTCCCGGCGGCGCAGCTCGGACACATCGCGGCACAGCACCAGCGCACCGAACCGCTCCTTCTCATCGCGCAGCGGGATGGCCCGCAAGGAGAGGCTCACGCCCCGGGATTCGATCTCGGTGCGCCACGGCATCCGCCCGGTGACTACCAGCGGCAGCGTTTCGTCCACCATCCTTCGGTCCTTGAGCAGCGCCGTCGTAATCTCGGCAAGCGGCCTTCCCTCGAGCGTCTCCATGTCGCCCAGGCGGCGGAAGGCGGAAACACCGTTGGGACTGGCGTACTGCACTACGCCCTGGGCATCGAGCCGGATCAGTCCGTCACCAACACGGGGTGCGCCGCGGCGCGAACCCGTGGGGGTGGCGAAGTCAGGCCACAGGCCCAGCGTTCCCATCCGGAGCAGGTCGTAGGCACACTGCCGGTAGGTGAGTTCAAGGCGGGACGGCATCCTGGAACTGGAGAGGTCCATGTGGGACGTGACGACGGCGAGCGTGCGCCCGTTGCGCACGAACGGAATCGCTTCCACCCGCATGGCAGTCTCGGTGGTCCAGTTCGTCTCGCTGGAACGCTCGATGGTCTGCGACTTCCAGGCCTTATCCACCAGCGGCTGCAGGTCGGCGCGGATGCGCTCTCCTACGAAGTCGCTGTGGAACACGGTGTGCGACGTCGAGGGGCGGGCATGGGCCAGCGCCACGTAGGTGCCCTCCGGCAGCGGGAACCACAACGCCAGGTCAGCGAACGCGAGGTCTGCCACCAGCTGCCAGTCCCCCACCAGCAGGTGCAGCCACTCGGCGTCGCCCGGACCGAAGTCCGCATGGTCCTTGATCGGATCGGTGAATATTGCCATAGCGGAAGTCCGTTAGCGCCTTACGATCGAGCGAAGCAGCCGCAGGGCAACGGAGAGTGATGCCATGTCATCCTGCTCGAGCTGGTTGACCTCGGCGAACATCTTGGTTGCGCGCTCGAGGTTGTCTGCGTTTTCCTGCTCCCAGGCCTCCACCCGGGATACCGGATCCTCGCCCTGCATGGCCGGCGTGGCCTGCAGCGCCGCGACGGTCATGTCCGCAACCGTGGAGTACAGGTCATCACGCAGCGCTGCGCGGGCCAGTGCCTGCCAGCGGTCCCCGCGCGGGAGCTTGGTGATCCGCTCCAGCAGATCGTCGATCCCGTAGCGGTCATAGACCGCGTAGTAGACGGCGGCGATGTTCTCGGCCGGTTCCTCGACCTGCCGGGTTGCGAGGGCGACGTCGAGCAGGCCGTAGCTCTCGAACTGTTCGGCCCAGTACGTGCCAAGGTCCTTGGGTACGTCCCAGCCGGACGCCTTCTCGAGCGCTGCTTCCACCCGCTCGCGGTCGGTACCGCGCATAAAGCGCATGAGGTCCTTCCGCAGCGGCTCGACGATCGGTTTGAAGGCCTGGATGTCCTCGTCGATGGAGCTGCCGCGTCCAACGTGGTTCACGAACCAGCGAACGGCGCGATCCAGCAGGCGGCGCATGTCCAGGTGGATGGTGGTCCAGGTTTCCGTTGGGAAGCTGGCGGGCAATTCACCCAGTGCCGCAACGACGTCGTCAATCGCGTAGATCTCCCGCAGAGCGCTGAAGGCACGGGCAACCGTCGCCTCGCTGGCGGAGGTCTCTTCCATCACCCGGAAGGCGAAGGTGATTCCGCCAATGTTGATCATGTCGTTGGCGACCATGGTGGAGATGATCTCGCGCCGCAGCGGATGGGTATCCAGCTGGTCATCAAAGCGCTCCACCAGCTGCTTCGGGAAGTACCGGCGCAGCGTGCCGCGGAAATACGGGTCGTCCGCCAGGTCCGACGCGGTGAGCGCGCGGGTCAGCTCAATCTTGGCGTAGGCAGCCAGGACGGAGAGTTCCGGGGCGGTCAGGCCCTGTCCCTCGGCGACCCGTGCCCTCAGTTCGTCCTTGGTGGGCAGCGCTTCCAGGGCACGGTCCAGGCCGGCGTTTTCCTCCAGCCAGTCCATGAGCCGCTCGAAGCTTGGGCTCCACTCAATGACGCGCTGGCGGTCGTTGAGCAGCAGCATGTTCTGGTCAATGTTGTCCTGCAGCACCAGGCGGCCAACCTCGTCCGTCATGGAGTGCAGGAACTCTGAACGCTCGGAGGCGTCCAGCCTGCCGGCGGCGACCATGCGGTCAACGAAGATCTTGATGTTGACTTCATGGTCGGAGCAGTCCACACCGGCCGAGTTGTCGATAGCGTCGGTGTTGAGGATGACGCCGGACAGGGCAGCCTCGATGCGGCCGCGCTGCGTCATGCCGAGGTTGCCGCCTTCACCGATGACCTTGGCCCGGACATCCCGGCCGTCGATGCGGATCGCGTCGTTGGCTTTGTCCCCCACTTCGGCGTTGGTCTCGGTGGATGCCTTGATGTAGGTGCCGATGCCGCCGTTGTAGAGCAGGTCGACCGGCGCCTTGAGGATGGCGCGAAGCAGCTCCGGCGGGCTCAGCCGGGTAACGCCGGACTCTAGCCCCAGGATCTCCCGTACTTGCGCGCTGATGGGGATGCTCTTGGACTGCCGCGGGAACACTCCGCCGCCTTCGCTGATGAGGTTCTCGTCGTAGTCGGCCCAGGAGGAGCGGGGCAGCTCAAAGAGCCGCCGCCGTTCAGCGTGGGACTGCGCTGCGTCGGGGTTCGGGTCAAGGAAGACGTGCCGGTGGTCGAACGCGGCAACAAGCCGTATGTGCTCGGAAAGCAGCATGCCGTTGCCGAACACGTCGCCGCCCATGTCGCCCACGCCCACGGCTGTGAAGTCCTCATTCTGGGTGTCGACGCCGAGTTCGCTGAAGTGCCGCTTCACCGATTCCCAGGCTCCGCGGGCAGTGATGCCCATGGCCTTGTGGTCATAGCCCACGGATCCGCCGGACGCGAAGGCATCGCCGAGCCAGAAACCGTATTCTGCGGAAAGGGCGTTGGCGATGTCGGAGAAGGAAGCCGTGCCCTTGTCCGCAGCGACCACCAGGTAGCTGTCATCGCCGTCGTGCCGCACCACGTTCTCCGGCGGGCGGACCTGCTCGCCGTCTTCGGTGACCACCAAATTGTCAGTGATGTCCAGCAGGCCGCGGATGAACGTGCGGTAGCTTTCCTTGCCCTCTTCCATCCAGGCGCCGCGGTCCTTCGCCGGGTCCGGAAGCTGCTTGGCGTAGAAACCGCCCTTGGCTCCGGTGGGAACGATGACGGCGTTCTTGACCGTCTGGGCCTTGACCAGACCCAGGATCTCGGTCCGGAAGTCCTCGCGCCGGTCAGACCAGCGCAAGCCGCCGCGGGCCACCTCGCCGAAGCGCAGGTGCACGCCCTCGACGCGCGGCGAGTAGACCCAGATCTCATACTTGGGTCGCGGGAACGGAGCGCCGTCGATCACAGCCGTGTTGAGCTTGTGGCTGACGTACGCCTTGTCCTGGTAGAAATTGGTGCGCAGCGTCGCCTCGATGAGGTTGGCGAACGTCCGCAGCACACGGTCCGCGTCCAGGGTCGGAACCTGCTCCAGGCCGGCGTCCAGTTCGGTGCGCGCTGCTTCCATTTCCGTCTCGCGTGCGGACTCTTCGAGAGCCGGATCGAACCGGGCCCGGAACATCCGGCCAAGCGCACCGGTAACCCGGGGGTTGGCCAGCAGTGTATCCGCGATGAAACCGTAGGAGTTGGTGTTGCCCATCTGGCGCATGTACTTGGCGTAGCTGCGGAACATCACCACTTCCCGCCAGCCCAGGCCCTGGCCCAGGATGAGGCGGTCCAGGGCGTCCGACTCGCTGGCGCCGGAGATGCCCGCGCGGAAAGCGTCTGCGAGGAGGGTTCCGGTTTCAAGCGGATCCACGCCGGCTCCGTAGCGCAGGCCGAGGTCGTAGAGGAACAGCTCGACGCCGTCCCGCCGGCGGATCTCGAACGGACGTTCGTCCAGCACCTCAAGTCCCAGGTTGTGCAGGAACGGAAGGATCTGGGTCAGGGACTTCGGTTCCAGCAGGTACAGCTTCAGCCGTGCGTCGGCGCTGTCGGCATTCTCGCCGCTGCGGGCCGGCAGGTAGACGAACAGTTCCGGCGCTGTTTCGGGGTTCTGGATCCGGTCTTCGAACCGGGCAATGTCCGCAAGTGCGTCCTCGACCTCGTAGCCCACGCGGTAGTCCATGGGGAACGCGTCGCCCCACAGGTCAGAGAGCTCTTCCGCCTGGACCCGGTCGAACGTGCCGCGCAGCACCTCGTCAATGCCCTCTGACCAGGAGCGGGTGGCGTTGACCAGCCGCTGTTCCAGCGCAGCTGCATCCACGTCCGTGATCTCGACACCCTTGGGCAGCCGAATCCGGAAGAACAGCCGGGCGAGCGCCGATTCGGTCAGGCGTGCCTCGTAGTCAATGGAGTCAGCGTTGAATGTTGACCGCAGTTCGTCCTGGATCCGCAGGCGGACCGAGGTGGTGTAACGGTCGCGCGGGAGGAAAACCAGCGCGGACATAAAGCGTCCGTAGACATCCGGGCGAAGGAAGAGCCGCGTGCGGCGCCGTTCCTGGAGGCGGAGGATGCCCTGGGCCGTTTCCAGCAGGCCGTCGACGTCGATCTGGAAGAGTTCGTCGCGCGGGAAGGTCTCAAGGATGGAGAGCAGGTCCTTGCCCGAATGCGAGTCTGCGGGGAAGCCTGCCCTGCGGATGACTTCCTTGACCTTGTCGCGCAGGATCGGAACGTCCCGGACGGATCCGGTGTAGGCCCCGGTGGCGAACAGGCCGATGAAACGCCGTTCACCGGTGACGTTGCCTTCGGCGTCGAACCGCTTGACGCCGATGTAGTCGAAGTACGCCGCGCGGTGCACGGTGGAGCGTGAGTTTGCCTTGGTGATCACGAGGGCCCGCTTCTCGCGCGCCTTTGCCCTGCCTGCCTTGGTCAGGTGCTGGACCTTGCCGGCCTCTGAACCCCGGCGCAGCAGTCCCAGGCCGGTCTTCGAGGAAGCACGGAGTACGTCTTCGCCGTCCTCGTTGAGCAGGTCATATTCGCGGTACCCGAGGAACGTAAAGTTGCCGTCGTCAAGCCAGGTGAGCAGCTCGCGTGCCTGCTGCAGGTCAGGGATGCCATGCCCGGCAGCGGCGAGTTCAGCCGCGATTTCATGGACCTTGGCCCGCATACCGGACCAGTCCTTCACGGCCACGCGGACGTCGTCCAGGACCCGAATCAGTCCGTTGACCATCTCCCTGCGGCGGTTCTCATCGCTCAGGCGCGGAACTTCGACGGCGATCCAGGACTCAATGCGCGTGGTGTGGTCGCCGTTGCCCAGCAGACCTGAGATGTCAGGCAGGGCAGCGGTGTCCCCGCTGGAGATGCCGGCTGCGTTCGGAACCCGCTTCACCTGCTGCAGTGTGTCACTGTCGCGGTGGCGGGTAGCCAGGAAGGTGGGATGAACCATCAGCCGGATGCCGCTGTTCTGCCGGACAATCTCGGCGGTGACCGAATCAACGAGGAACGGCATGTCATCGGTGACGATGAGGATCACACTGGCGTCGCCCTGGTCGAAGACATCTACCGCAGCGGTGCCTTCGGCACGGGTCCACGCCAGCGCCCGGTGCGCCTCGGCGCGTTCCCGCAGTGCCTGTGGAGGGTAGAGTGCGGCGTCTTCAGCCGCCAGATGCTCGTAGTAATTCCCGATGAAATCCTCAAGGGAGATATCCGAGCTGGAAAGATCCGTGGTGTTGGATCCAGACGACATTTAATACGCCTCCGAAATTCGCCGCTTAGTACCGGCCGCCCCTTTGCGGCCCGTTTGCTACGAGCCTATCCCCTTGGCAAAGAAAAGGTCACTTCGTGGCTGCCGCGCGCCTCCGCCTCCGTTTGGGGCTGCCGTCTGCGGGGACGTTCGCCAGTGCCGCGATTGCCGCGCGAAGGGCGGATCCGGGAGCCGCTTCCAGCAGCGCTGACCCCGCCAGGAGCGACGCGTCGGCGGCATCCCAGTCCGCGGGCAGGAACGCGCTAATCCGACCGGGGCCGAAACGCTCCCATGCTTCGCTGAGCTGGCGTTCCGGGGCCCGCCCGGCGGCAGAGCGCCGCACCTTGTTCAAAACCACCAGCGGCGACGCCGAGGGAACGGCGCTTTCAAGTTCTGCGAGCGCGCGCACCAGCCGGGGAACGCCTACCGGATCGGCAGCTCCGACAGCGTAGACGGTGTCAGCGGCTTCCAGCGCCACGAGTGTTGCAGCATTCCGGCGGGGTGCCATGGTGTCGAAGCTCAGTTCCTCATCCGCCTCGAGACTGAAGCCGCAGTCCACCACCGTGATGTCCGCGATGCTTCGGGACTGCGCCAGTACCCGCGCCAATGCTGTTCCGCGGATCTCCAGCCAGCGGTCGGAGCGCGTGATCCCGGTCAGTACCCGCAGCCGGCCGCTCTTGAGCCGCACCCGCACGGCAGTTCCTTTCAGCGCCGCCGGCTCCAGCATCCCCTGTTCCGCCAAGCGGCACGCCTGCGCAAGGCCGGCCGATTCGTCGGTAATCCCAAGGACCGCAGCGATGCTGGGTGCGTAGGTGTCTGCGTCCACCAGCAGTACTTCGCTGCCCGCGGCCGCTGCCTCGGCGGCGAGGTTCAGCGCCAGCGTGGTGCGGCCGGGGCCGCCTGCGGGGCCCCAGACAGCAACCAGGCTTCCTTGCCGCAGCGGCTTCTCGTCAGACCCGGCTCCACCGGATTCCCCGCTCAGTTCCCAGTGCCGCAGGCCCTCAGCCGGATCTGCCAGGGAGGAACGTTCTCCAGGCCCCTGACCCCGTGACTCCATGGCCAGAACGGCTGCTGCCACTAGCTCCGCGAGCGCCGGGGAATCGAGGTCCCGGGAGGCATGCCGCACGCCCAGCCGGTCCAGCCTGTTCCGGGCATCCGGGTCATCAGCCAGGACCACCAGGGCGACACCCGCCGCGGCAACACGGTCCGCAAGGCTGGCAGTGAGCTCCCCGGCGTCGTCCTCAACAAGGGCGGCCCTGGCCAGACCGCTTTGGCAGGCCGCGATCAGCTCCGAAAGTTCGCTGCAGCGGCGGATCACCGTGACCGGACCCTGCAGGCGTTCAAGTCCCTGTACCAACTCGGCCGTGCCGCTGCCGGAGGTGATTACCGGAATGGCGCTCATCGGGCTGCAGGGTTGGGGACGACGGCGATCTTCGCCTGATTGGACAGGGCGCCAAGGAGGGCCGGAAGGTCTTCGTCCTCGACCAGGACCAGCAGGCGGGTGGCATCAGCGCCCGCGATGACCGATTCGTTGACGGAGAGCTCGGAAATCTCTGCCGCAGTCAGGAGCCGGCGCGGTTCAGCGTACCCGTTCTGCCCATCCGGAAGGGAAGCCCAGACATCCACCCGGTCTCCGGCGCGGATGCCGCTGGGCAGCGGTGCCTGGACGTCGAGTCCCAGGGGCTTTCGGTCGAGGTCTCCCGCCTGCACGAGGTCGGCCCGTGACAGCAGCTCGCCCGGGCGGATGATGGTTCCGGCCACGGCGTTTTCCGGGAACGAGTCCGCCGCGGACACATAGGTGCCGACCAGTCCGCCAAGGGACACCTGCACTACGTCGAAGTCGTCTTCTTCCAGCACTGATCCAACCGGTATCTCATGTGAGGCAGCCAGGACCTGGGTGGTCTGGTCCTGGCTGGCAACCAGCGCGCTCACTCCGGCGACTGAGGCCAGGACCAGCAGCAGTCCGAGCAGCAGCCGCGGGTCCTTCCAGGATGGTTTTTTCAGGCGCGGTGCGGGTGCGTCCGGCGCAGCAGTCTTGAGACTCATTGATCCCCCTAGGTTTGCTCCGCCTCCCCGCGGAGTGCTGGAGGTCATTGTGTCCCTCAATCTGCGGTAATGAAACGGGTGGGGTACGTATTTTGTGGATAAAGGACGTCCAGCCCGAACAGATGGCAGACTAGGTCAGCAGCGGCACAGTGCCGGAAAGGGTTTGATGGTGCGCCATGGTGGAGAAAAGGTTCCTCACGCTCGCTGACGTGGGCGAGGTCCTGAACATATCTTCCTCTCAGACGTATGCGCTGGTCCGCTCCGGCGAGCTTCCCGCAATCCAGGTAGGCGGGCGGGGCCAGTGGCGGGTCGAGAACGCCAAGCTTGAGGAGTACATAGCCGGTGCGTACCGGCGTGCCGAGGCAGCGAGGGCCGCCCTCCCCCAGGACGAGGCCGCAGAGGCATAACATCCCTCCCCGGGACGATGGTTCCTACCGGGTAGACGAGCTCACGGCCGCGATCCCGGCAAAGGGCACCACAGTCACAGAGGCAACGTTCTCGCGTCTCCTATGCTCCCCAGGTTCCAGCACCGCAAATTCAAGGAAGTTCCTGCCGACCCGGTCGATGCTGCCGTGCAGGGCAGTAGGCCTGCCGCGCAGGTGCAGGTCCACCGGGTAACGGTCCCGGGCCAGGCCGCGCAGTGCGGAGGCCAGCGGCAGCTGGACCGCCGGAACGGATAAGTCCGCATAACGGTCGATGCCTTCGATCATCTGCACCGCGCCCAGCGCCGCCACATGCGAACCGGACGCCGAGTCGAGCAGGAACCAGTCCGCTCCCAGCCGGCCAAGGGTGCCCGTAAGCGGGCCTCCGGACAGTCCGAGGTGGACCCGCAGTGTCTTGCCGTACTGCGCCCGCAGCCTGGCTGCCAGGTCCAACCCCGCCAGTTCGCCACGCTGACGGTCAGCAATCTCGGCGTCCAGGCCCGCCTGACCGGCAGCGGCCAGCTGCGCCTCCAGGTCCGCGAACAGCGCCTCCCACCTCATCGGGCAAGGCTAACGTCCACAATCTTTCCGCACCACTCTGGACAGGCACGTCGTCAGTCGCTAGTAAAGAGCACCAAACGGGCTCAAAAACTTTGATTCACATCAAATGGCATCAAACACCACCATCAGGAACAACGCGGAGGCGGCTATGGCAGCACACAAAGCACGACGGCGCAGGACGCTGGAGGACGCGTTCCTGGCATCAGCAGCCGCTGCCTCCGGCGCCCTGATGCTGTGGGCTGGCCTGACCCTGCGCGGCCCTGCACTCGCCCCAGGGGAAGGTTTCCGCTCGACCACGGATCTTCAGGCCGCTGCCGGTCTGATGGCCGGGTGGGCAGGCCTGCTGGTGCTGGCGTGGTGGACTGTCGGGCTGGGAGCAGCTTTCCTGTCAGCTGCCCTCCTGCGAGCCGGGAACTTCCGTTCAGCGCGCTTCATCGGGCGGCTGAGCCCCGGATTCCTCAAACGACTCGCGGCAGCCGCCCTCGGCGTACAGCTGGCCGTGGCTCCCCTACCGGCCCTGGCGGCACCACCGGTCCAGGTCACCTCCACCGCGGCTCCGAGCTCCGGCGCTTCCTCCCCGGCAGCTGATCCCGCATGGCAACTGGAGGGAGAGGCCGCGCGGCCTCCGGCAGCGCTGGACCGCAGCGTGCCGTCCGGACCGGCTGACTCCAATCGCACGAATGCCGCCGTGAACCCGGCCTGGAAACCTTCCCCGGGCCCGGTGCCGGGATCGCTGCTGATGCCCGGTGAAACGCGGATGCCGGCTCAGATCGGAGGCACTGTAACGGTCACCGCTGGAGACACCCTCTGGGATCTCGCTGCCGCCCGGCTTGGCCCGCTGGCAACCGACCTCGAGATTGCCCGGTACTGGCCGGCGTGGCACGAGAAGAACCGCAGTGTCATTGGTCCTGATCCTCATCGCCTGCTGCCGGGGCAAATCCTTGTCGTTCCGTCTCCGGCCACCTACTAGCCAGCCGCCCATGACGGAAAGGACATCCCATGAGCATCCTGATTATTCTTCCCGCTCCCGGAGAAGCATCCGGGGAGCTGGCGATGGCCAGCGGGGACCCGCGACCGTTTTTCAGTGCCGTACCCGGCGGCGCTCCTCCGGTGGTCCCCCAGCAGCACCCGGTAGTGATCAGGGCGGAATCCGAACCGGCTGGCCCGGCACCCAAGAACTGGTCCAGTTCCGCCGAGTCAGACGCACGGATAGAAGCAATCAGCCGATCCGTGACCATGGGAGCCCTGGAGGTCCTGGCCGGAGTGCGCCCGCTGCAGCAGCTGGCCCGCTGGCTGGACTTCGAAGAATTTGAGCGCCTGCAGCTGCGAACCAACCTGGTCCGCGGGCGGGGACAGGACCGGCTGCACCGCAACGTGCGCATCTTACGGGTCCGGGTGTGCCCGGTGTCCGAGGGGATTTACGAGGTGGCCGTGGCCGCCGCTGAAACGAACAGAGTCCGCGCCGTTGCCCTCCGTTTGGAGCAGCGGCGCGGACTCTGGAAAGTTACCGCCCTTGAAATCGGGTAGGACTACTTCCGGCGCTTCTTCTTTCCAGCCGGCCGGGCGTCCTTCCGGGACGCGGGCTGCGATGGTTTGGCCGCGGCTGTGCGCTCCACCCGGGTTTCCACCTGTCCCTGGCTGTTGGGGGCGGAGAACTGCAGGCTGGCCGGCCGCTCGGGGGCTTCGAGCCCGGGCGCCTCGATAACCGGGCCGCCGCCGACAATTCCGCGGGCGTCCTTCAAGCCCTTGAGGGCCTCGGGAACTTCAGGCTGCTTGACCTCAACCTCGACGTTGAAGAGGTAGCGGATACTCTCCTCACGGATGGCCTCCATCATGGTCTGGAACATGACGAAGCCCTCACGCTGGTACTCCACCAGGGGGTCACGCTGGGCCATGGCGCGCAGGCCAATGCCCTCCTTGAGGTAGTCCATCTCGTAGAGGTGTTCCTGCCACTTGCGGCCGATCACCGAAAGCACCACGCGCCGCTCCAGCTCACGCATCGCTGCGGAGCCGATGGAGTCTTCTCGTGCCTGATAGGCCAGGCGGGCATCGGAAAGGATCTCGTTGAGCAGGAAATCACGGGTCAGGTTGGACCGTCCGTCCGCTTCGTCAACGACTTCGTCGATGGTCAGGCTGATCGGGTAGACGATCTTCAGGTTCTTCCAGAGGGTGTCAAGATCCCAGTCGTCGCCGTGGCCTTCAGCGGTGGCGTCATTGACGACGGCGGTGATGACGTCTTCCAGGAAGAAGCCCACCTTCTCCTGCAGGTCATCGCCCTCCAGGATACGACGGCGGTCCCCGTAGATGGCTTCGCGCTGGCGGTTAAGGACGTCGTCGTACTTCAGGACGTTCTTCCGCTGTTCGGCGTTGCGTGCCTCCACTTGGCCCTGCGCGTTCTGGATGGCCTTGGACACGAGCTTCGATTCAAGGGCAACGTCGTCCGGCATGGAGGAGCTGTTCATGATGCGCTCAGCTGCACCGGAGTTGAACAGACGCATCAGGTCGTCAGTCAGGGAGAGGTAGAACCGAGACTCACCGGGGTCGCCCTGGCGGCCGGAACGGCCCCGGAGCTGGTTGTCGATGCGCCGCGATTCGTGCCGTTCCGTGCCCAGGACGTAGAGGCCACCCAGGGCACGGACTTCATCGTGCTCCGCGGCTACGGCAGCCTGTGCCTTTTCCAGGGCCGCGGGCCAGGCGGCTTCATAGGCTTCCGGGTTCTCGGCGGGATCAAGTCCGCGGCTGCTCAGTTCTGCTACTGCGTTGAACTCAGCGTTGCCGCCAAGCATGATGTCCGTGCCTCGGCCGGCCATGTTGGTCGCAACCGTCACCGCACCCTTGCGGCCGGCCTGCGCCACGATCGCGGCTTCACGGGCGTGGTTCTTGGCGTTCAGGACTTCGTGCCGGATCCCGGCCTTCGCCAGCTGCTTGGAAAGGTACTCGCTCTTCTCGACGCTCGTGGTACCGACCAGCACGGGCTGCCCGGACGCGTGCCGCTCGGCAATGTCCTTTACGACGGCATCGAACTTGGCTACTTCGTTCTTGTAGATGAGGTCTGACTGGTCCAGGCGGGCCATTGGCTTGTTGGTGGGGATGGGCACCACGCCAAGCTTGTAGGTGCTCATGAATTCCGCGGCCTCGGTTTCGGCCGTGCCCGTCATGCCGGACAGTTTCTCGTAGAGGCGGAAGTAGTTCTGCAGGGTGACGGTAGCCAGGGTCTGGTTCTCGGCCTTGATCTGCACCCCTTCCTTCGCCTCGATGGCCTGGTGCATGCCCTCGTTGTAGCGGCGGCCGGCCAGGATACGGCCGGTGTGCTCGTCGACAATGAGGACTTCACCCTTGAGGATGACGTAGTCCTTATCCCGTTTGAAAAGTTCCTTGGCCTTGATGGCGTTGTTCAGGAAACCAATGAGCGGCGTGTTGGCTGCCTCGTAGAGGTTGGAGATGCCCAGGTAGTCCTCGACCTTTTCGATGCCGGACTCGAGCACACCCACGGTGCGCTTCTTTTCGTCGACCTCGTAGTCGACGTCGAGGCTCAGCCGCTGGACCACCTTGGCGAACTCGGTGTACCAGCGGTTGACGTCGCCGCTGGCAGCACCTGAAATGATCAGCGGGGTGCGGGCCTCGTCAATGAGGATCGAGTCGACTTCGTCGACGATGGCGAAGTGGTGTCCGCGCTGGACAAGCTCATTGGCGCTCCAGGCCATGTTGTCCCGAAGGTAGTCAAAACCGAATTCGTTGTTGGTGCCGTAGGTGATGTCCGCGGCGTACTGCTCGCGGCGGGTGGCGGGGTCCTGGTTGGCGAGGATGCAGCCGGTGGACATGCCCAGGAAGCGGAAGACACGGCCCATCAGGTCGGACTGGTACTCGGCCAGGTAGTCGTTGACAGTGACCACGTGCACGCCGCGGCCGGTCAGGGCATTGAGGAAGGCCGGGGCCGTGGCCACCAGGGTCTTACCTTCACCGGTCTTCATTTCCGCGATGTTGCCCAGGTGAAGGGCAGCACCGCCCATGAGCTGCACGTCGAAGTGGCGCATGCCGAGGGTGCGGCTGGCTGCTTCCCGGACGAGCGCGAAGGCCTCCGGAAGGAGGTCATCCAGGCTTTCGCCGTCGGCGTGGCGTTCCTTGAGGTTGTCTGTCTCGGCGCGCAGTTCGGCATCGCTCATGCCCTTGAACTCGTCCTCGAGCACGTTGATCGCGTCGGCGTAGTTACGCAGTGTTTTCAGCGTCTTCTTGTCGCCTGTGCGAAGAACTCGTTCGAGAAGTGATGCCACTGATTTGCTCCCAATCTAGTGTTGCCGAAATCTGGCGTCCCCAGTCTACGTGAGAGACGTCCGGCAGGCCGCCAAGGTTCCCGCTCGGGAGTCATCCTCGGTCGATTGCCAGTTTCAGGGCGGGCGCAAGGTTGCCCACAGCACTTACCATAACCTCTGCGAGGCCCAGCCACTGCGCCATTATCCGTAATTCTGCGGCCAGCTCAACCGCGGTATCTGCGGGCGAACCCGGTTCCGCGTGCGCTGCCTGGACCAGAAGAACCCGTCCGGCCCGGTCCGCTTTCAGGTCTACCCGGGCCACGATCGCCTCGCGCAGCAAGAACGGCAGCACGTAATAGCCGAACTGCCGTTTATGGGCCGGCGTGTAGATTTCGATCCGGTAGTGGATACCAAAAACTGCCTGGAGCCGTCGCCGGTCAAATACCAGCGAATCGAACGGGCTCAGCAGGCCGCGTCCATGGCAGCGCCTGGGGGTCGTCGCCGCCGGGTGCAGAAAGACGGGACCCTTCCAGCCTGCTACCGAGATTTCCTCCAGCTCGCCCTGCCGCGCGAGGTGCTGTGCGGCGGCGAGTGTGTCGCGCAGCGGCAGGCGGAAGTAGTCGGCCAGCATCGGTGCCGTGCCGAGCCCGAGCGAGCGGGCCGAATTCTCTGTCAGCCGCAGCAGCGCTTCCCGGCGGTCCGCCGGCTCGAGTGCCGCCTCGCCGTCCGGATGCACCGTGGCGGCCGGAGCGTAGAGCCGCTCGAAGGCGGTTCCCCGTCCGGCAGAAGAGATGAGTCCCTGTTCAAAAAGGTCTTCCAGCACCTGTTTGGATGCGCTCCAGTTCCACCCCCATGCTTTCGTACCGGGGACGGCGGCCTGGCCGAGGGCTGCCTCCACTTCGCGGGCTGTCAGGGGATGCTTGTGGTCCAGCAGTTCCAGGATGGCCTGACTCAGTTCGCTGCGGGGTTCCTCCGGCATGGACGTGGCACGCATCCAGGTCCGGCGCTGCCACTGGCGCAGGTCAGCAAAGAGGTCCGGCCGGATAAAGCTGGCTTCGTGTGCCCAGTACTCAACCATTCGCCGGGGATGGCGGCTGGCCATCCGGTCCAGGACGTCCCGGTCGTAAGCGCCCAGGCGGGTGAACAGCGGAAGATAGTGGCTTCGGGCCAGGACGTTCACGGAGTCGATCTGCAGCAGTCCCAGGGCATCAAAAACGCGGCCCGTCTGCCCGGGAGTCGGACGGACGGGGCGCGGTTTGGCTAACTGCTGGGCGCCGAGGATGGTGCGGCGTGCCCGGTCAAGGGAGAAGGCTGCTGGCATGCACCCATCCTAGGACCGGGCCACCGGCACCTCTACGATGCGGCGTCCACGTCCTGTGCCGGCGCGGCGTCGCGGTAGCCCCGCATCTCCTCGCGGATTTCCTCGGTGCCTTCGGTGCACTTGGAATCAAGGGTAATAACGCCGTAGGTCCAGCCCCTGCGGCGGTAGACCACGGACGGCGCACCGGTGGCGGCGTCTACGAACAGGTAGAAGTCATGGCCAACCAGTTCCATGTTGTCGACTGCGTCGTCAAGGCTCATGGGGGCACCCGGGAAAACCTTGCGGCGAATCAGGACCGGGCAATCGCCGGTCTGCATGTCCTGGTCGGTGGCATCGTTGCTTTCCGCCGGGACAGTTTCAGCTGCTGCGAACTGGGAAGACAGTGGCTCGGACGTGCTGACAGGTTCCAGCCCGGCAGTCGCAACCCGTACCGGAACGGGGGTGTGGCGCCCGCGGTGCACCTTGCGCCGGTCGCTTGCGCGGCGCAGGCGTTCCATGAGCTTTCCGTAAGCGAGGTCGAACGCCGCAAACTTATCTGCAGAAGATGCCTCGGCGCGGACCACCGGTCCCCGGCCCAGGACTGTCAATTCCACGGTGAGGGAGCTGTCGGCTTCACGGACGTTTTCATGCTTGGTGACCCGGGCATCTACCCGCTGCACCTTGTCTCCGAGGTTCTCGACTTTGCCGATCTTTTCGGCGGCGTACTGACGGAACCGATCGGATACTGCAACGTTGCGTCCGCTGATCATGAATTCCATGGTGCCCTCCAATATTCTTCGGTGACACAACAACGGCCGCTGCCAGTTTCCTTCGCGACCGTTGCCGCAGGACTGCTCCATTTCTTGAAGCAATCCATACCCAACACGTTAGATCACCCGGAAGGTTTATTCACCTTCTGACTTTGGCCGCTGTTCCGTGGCCGTGCCGTGGGCGGCGGATTTCCGGTGCTGATCCGGGCTCTTGCCGGGTCGCCTGAGGGGCCTGGGGCGCCGGGGCTCGGACGGCTGCTATGACGGCAGCTCCGGCCACCTGCGCCCCGGCCGCACGCAGGGCACGGGTGGCTTCGGCCAGCGTGGCTCCGGTAGTCAGGACGTCATCTGCAAGCAGGACAGTCAGTCCACGAAGGTCCCCCGGATGCCCCGCCGTCATTGTTCCGTGAACGTTCCTGCGCCTGGCGCCCGCGCCCAGGGTCTTCTGCGCGCCGGAACGCAGCGCAAGCAGTTCGGCGCCGAGTCGATAGCCCAGTATGCTGCGGATCTCCATGCCTGCCGGGAGCAGGCCCCGCTGGCGTACCTTGGCCAGGATCAGTTCCAGGGGGTCGTAGCCCCGGCGCGTCCGGCCGCGGAAGCTGCCCGGGACAGGAACCAGTGCCACACGTCCCGTGGGCAGGGAATCCGATGCCGAGTGCAGCGCCCGTGCCATGGCTTCGGCCAGGATGCCCAGCAGGTCGGTATGCCCGTGGTTCTTGCACGCAAGCACTACGCGTGAGAGTCCCGCCGCGTACCGCCCTGCGGCTGTCACCGGCAGGGAAACCGGTTCCAGGTACTCAGGGGCGCCGAGGCGCGCCGCTGCACCCGGGTCCTTTTCCGCTTCCGGAAGCATTCCGGCCCCGGCTGACGCGTTGTAGGGACGCAGCGTGGCATGGCGAACGGCGATGCGGCACACCGTGCACAGCGATTCATCCGCGGCTCCGCACACGACGCATTCTGCCGGCAGAATTACCGCGCGCAGTTCCCGGCACGCGGCCAGGACTGCTGCCGGGCCGGGAGCGGCCAGCCAATCCTCCAGGGCCGGGAGATACGCCATACGCCCATGTTCCCGGTGCATGGGATACGGCCGGAAAGCCACGCTCCGGATGGGGATACCGAGGCGCCTTGGACGACGCTCCGCCGACTGTGGAGGGTTGGAGCGCTAGCCGGGGAAGGCGGGGTCCCGAATGCCGTCAATTTCGCGGATCCAGCCGTTGCCCAGCTTCTTGTACACAGCCTCAGCCGTCTGCAGGAACAGGTCATCCGGACCGTCTCCGCCGCTGATGCTGAAGCTTCCATCCCAGCCGGCCAGTTCCTGGTTGTCCTTCGCGGGGTCAAGAATCACGGGGGTCAGCGACTCGTCCTGTCCCCGCTGGAGGGCAGCAACCGTCGTCTCGCCCACCCACACCGCAGTAGCGACGGGCTCAGACGTCCACAGTTCGAGCGGAGTGGTCAGGGTCTGCGGCGCACCGCTGGAAGAGCGAACGACGCCCGCGATCAGGACACGGGAAGCACCGTCCTGTTCCACGACCAGCAGGGCCCGGGCACCGTCACGCGAAATCCTGAGGTCCCGGACCTTCATGTCTCCCAGCCAGGAGGGGGTCAGGCCTGCCTGGGTGGACGCGGCGAGGTCCGGTCCCACGGCAATGAGCCGGCTGCCTTCGCCCTGCGCAGACGCAGACCAGATCCATCCCTCCGGGTCGATGCTTGGCCCGGAGAGGGACTTGCCGGTCGCCACGGTTGCAACGTCCTTATCCGGCCCGGTGACCAGCAGCGTTCCGCGGTCCCCGGAGAGGAATGCAATGGTGTCCATCTCTCCGACGGACACTGCCGGTTCCCTGGGGTCGTACGAGGAAACGTCCGGCAGGTTGCTGATCTCCTGGGCCTGCCGGTCGCGGAAGAAGACGATGTCCTCGCCCTGGATCCCAATCTGGGTCTTCCCCACCCTGGGATCATCCTCCACCGGGACCAGCTCGCTGCTGGGCGGACCAAGGTCGACTTCCCGCTGGTTCACGGTCATCTCTACGGAGTTGACGTTGTTGAGCTGGCGGAGGTTTTGTTCCAGCTGCAGTTTCATCTGCTGGCGGTTGAGGTCCGTGGAATCCTCCAGGACGTCCGCCGCGAAGTCGACGGAAGCCACACCGGAAACCACCGGAACAGCTTCCCGGGCAAGCTGGGTTTCCACCGGGAAGGCACTCGTGACGGCCCCTTCCAGGTAGGGCGCCGGACCGGCAAGCATCGCGTTGACGACGGACGCCGCCATGCCGGAGCGCTGGACGAACCAGCGTGTGTCCGGGACCCAGTAACGGTAGGTGCTGGAGTAGAAGTAGAGATTATGGGCACGGAAGATGATCGGGAAGGTGATATCCGAGATCATGATGCCGTTGGGGATGCCGCTGATACGCCATTGGCCTTCCTGCTGCACAAGGCGGACCTGGATGGTCTCGGTTGTCCCGGGGGCCGACTCGGTTCGGATGCCCTGCGCGTTAACGGACGCAACCACTTCGAGCTGGATCTGGAAGACGTTGGGTTCCGGCATCGGCACGATGTTGGGGTCGGCGCCGTAGATCACGACGCGTTCGTTGGGAACCCAGGAGGAGGCCAGCTCAGGGGTCAGGAATTCCCGGGCCGCTGTGTAGTCCTCCCCCGCGCCCACGCCCGCGTCAATGAAGCCCCCGATGATTCCCTGTGGAGAATCGTCCTCCACCGGGCCGGGCGGGCTGTAGCTGAGCTGCTGCGTCAGTGAGCTGCCGCCGGCGCTGGCTGTCGCCGTGCCTACCGGCCCGACGGTGGGGATGGACGAGCAGCCGGCCAGGAATACCAGTGCGGAGAGGAAAGCCGCGGCCGCTGCCAGCCGCTTGCGGGCCCTAAGCATTGTGGTCCTCCCTCTGTGCGGATTCGGCGGCGGTGAGCGCCTTCGGCGGCGACGGGAGCGGGGTATCCTGCGGCGAGAGAGGAACCGGCGACGCGGCAAAACTCTCACCGTGCCGGCGCGGGAGGGTGAGGCGGAAGCACGCGCCGTTGCCGGGGCTGCCCCACGCTTCGAGCCACCCGGCGTGAAGCCTTGCGTCTTCGGCAGCGATCGCCAGCCCAAGCCCGCTGCCGCCGGTTGTCCGCGCACGGGCTGGGTCAGCCCGCCAGAACCTGTCGAACACCCGGGCTGCGTCGTCCTCGCTCATGCCGATGCCGTAGTCGCGCACGGCGACGCCTACGGCATCCGCGTTCGTCGCGACGGCGATTTCCACCGGTTTGCCTTCGCCGTGTTCCAGCGCGTTCACCACGAGGTTCCGCACGATCCGTTCGATCCGGCGCGGATCGGCGTCGACCACTACCCGAGCCTCCCGGCAGACGATGCGCACCTCTGAGCCGTTGTTGATCGCCAGCGGTTCGGTGGCTTCCACGACGTCCCGGACAATCCCGAGGATGTCTGCCGCTTCAAGGTCGGGCTCCGCCGCACCCGCATCGAAGCGGCTGATCTCCAGGAGATCAGCCAGCAGCGCCTGGAAGCGCTCAACCTGGTGGTAGAGCAGCTCGGTGGAGCGCTTCGACATGGGGTCGAAGCCATCTCTGGCGTCGTAAAGCACCTCCGCCGCCATCCGCACCGTGGTCAGCGGAGTCCGGAGCTCGTGCGACACGTCAGAGACGAATCCCTGCTGCATCCTGGAGAGCTGTGCCAGCTGGGTGATCTGGTCCTGGAGCGTCGCCGCCATGTGGTTGAAGGAAGCAGCCAGCCGGGCGACTTCGTCTTCGCCCTTGACCTCCATGCGTTCCTGCAGTTCACCGGCCGCGAGCTTCTCCGATACCGACGCCGCGGCACTGACGGCGCCCACGCCGGCCTTGGTCACGACCCAGGCAATGGTTCCGATGATCGCCAGGAGCAGCCCGCCGGCAATCCACAGGATGCGGTGGATGTCATCGAGGGTCTGCTGCATGGTGTCCAGGTCATAGACCAGGTAAAGCGCATATTCGGACCGGTCCGGGGGCAGGGTGACCTTGGTACCGAATGCGAGCCCGGGTTCACCGTGCTCCAGGGCCATGGCGGACCAGTGGACAACGTCTTCCCCGTCAGGGTCGAGTCCTTCCACGGCATCGCTCAGCGGCCCGGGAATACTGCCTGCCGTGATGCGGTCTCCGAGCGTTGCCACGAAGAGGTTTTCCTGGTCCGGCAGCGGCGCGAGCAGGTACCGGCGAGGTGTCTCCGCACCCCGTCCCTCCAGCAGCGACAGGGTGTTGGAGACCAGCCGCTCGGTTCCTTCCCGGTCCGTCGCCGCCGTCGTCCGGAAGTTCTCCTTGACGCTGCTCAGGCCGGATGTGGCCTCTGCCTTGAACTGGGTGAGCCGCTCTTCATAAAGGGCGCCGGCGATCTGGTGGGACAGGAACGCCCCAATGCCGCCGGCGGCCACGATCACCAGGAGCAGGGTTGCGAGGACCGTCTTGAATTGGAGCGACCGGCGCCAGCGGAGGGCGATTTTGGCTATGGTCGCCCGGTGGACCCGCCTGGCTGCACGGCGCAGCAGTACTCCGGTACGGAGCATCCGGGCCCTGGCCCGCGCCCTTGGAGTAACCGGCGCGCCGATGCCCTCCTCCGTGGAGGGCATGGACCTAGTTTTGGCCGGCTTTATAACCGACACCGCGGACCGTCAGGACAATTTCAGGTGCTTCCGGATCCCGCTCGATTTTGGACCTCAGGCGCTGAACATGCACGTTCACCAGGCGCGTGTCCGCCGCATGGCGGTAGCCCCAGACCTGTTCGAGCAGCATTTCCCGGGTGAAGACCTGCCAGGGCTTCCGGGCCAGAGCTACCAAGAGATCGAATTCAAGGGGCGTAAGCGCAATCCGCTCACTGCCGCGGGATACCGAGTGGCCGGCAACGTCGATGGTGATTTCGCCAATGGACAGCGTCTCGGGCGCCTTTGAGTCCACCGGGCGCAGCCGGGCACGGACGCGTGCCACCAGCTCGGCGGGTTTGAACGGCTTGGGAACGTAGTCGTCTGCGCCGGATTCAAGGCCTCGAACGACGTCGGCGGTGTCGGATTTGGCAGTCAGCATCACGATCGGCACATCTGACTCTGCCCGAACCTGGCGGCATACTTCGATGCCGTCCATCCCCGGGAGCATGAGGTCCAGAAGCACAAGATCCGGCTTGGATCCACGGAAAACCTCGAGGGCCTGGGCCCCGTCTGCACAGAAAACGGGGTCGAACCCGTCGTTGCGAAGAACAATGCCGATCATTTCGGCCAGCGCTTCGTCATCGTCTACGACCAGTATCCGTGCCTTCATGCTTTCCTGTTCCCCGTTACTTCCCGCCCGCCAGGGCATTCGACGTCCTGGGCTGTTCGGCACCCACGCCATTACGTGCGCTCTCACCGGACATGCGGCAGTCACGTACGAGGCATGCCGGAATAGCCCATGTTATCCCTATCATCCCCAAGGGCATATTTTTGCCACGGCCCGCCGGGTCCCGGTCAGGGCGTCCAGAAACTATAGTCGGACTAGGAGAAACAGAACCAAGTACCACAGAGGCGGGGGACAACCATGAGTCAGGACAATCACAACGAACCAGAGCCCGGCGGCGCGTCCCGTCCCGGATCCGGCTCCGGCTCCGAGCCGTCCCAGCCACCTCAGGCCCCCTGGTCCCAGCAGCCACAGTGGGGACAGCAGCCACAGTGGGGCCAGCAGCAACCCGGCCAGCCCCTTCCACCCTATGGGCAGCCCGCGCCTCCCGGCTGGTCCAGCCCCTACGGCGGCAACCCATACGGCCCGGGCGCGCCCGGCGGCTACCAGCAGGGCCCATATTCCCAGGGCCAGTACAGCGCTCCGCCCAAGCCCGGTGTCATTCCACTGCGTCCCCTCGGGCTGGGAGAAATCATGGACGGAGCCTTCCAGGCCTGCCGGCGCAACCCTGCAGCCACCTTCGGCATCGCGGTGCTCATCCAGGCCGTAATCGCGGTATTGACGGTTATCTTCGGACAGTCCCTGCTGGCCCCGATCAGCGATATTGGACTTGAATCCGAGCTGACCGATGAGCAGGCGCTGTCCCTGGGGACCACCGCGCTCACCGGTGGAACGGCCCTGACCATCGTCTCTGCCATCGGGATCCTGCTAATGCAGGGGCTGCTGGTGATCCCGGTGGCCCGGGCCATCCTGAACCTCAAGACCGGTTTCGGCCAGACCTGGCGCCTGGCCAAGGGGTCCATGCTCAGGCTGGCCGGACTCGGCCTGCTGATGTTCGCCGCAGCCGCCCTCGGCGTAGTCGCGTTCATCTTCGTTCTGGTGCTGGTCATCGAGTTCCTGGGCCCGCTGGGGATTTTCCTGACGGTGGTCGGCGTCCTCGGCGTCGTCGCCGTCTTCGCGTGGCTGTCCGTGAAGCTGGCCCTGGCACCTGCTGCCCTGGTGGCCGAGCCGCGCGGGGTCTTTGCCTCGATCGCACGGTCCTGGGCCCTTACCCGGGGCAACTGGTGGCGCACCTTCGGAATCCTCCTGCTGACCAGCGTGATCGTCTCCATCATCGTTTCTGTAATCAGCACTCCCATCACCATGCTGATCACGCTCTTCGCTTCTTTTGGCTCGGCGGAAGCCGGCGCGGACGATCTGACCGCCGTGCTGCCGGTGCTGGTGCTCACCACCGCCGTCTCGGCCTTCTTCGGTGCCATCGGCTACGCCTTCCAGGCGGCCGTCACGTCACTGCTCTACATTGACCTGCGGATGCGCCGGGAAGGGTTCGACGTGACCCTGATGAAGGACCAGGAAATTGCGGCCGCCTCCGGACCGGATTTCGTACCCGGCAGGAACCTGCCGCCGGCTGGTTCCGGACAATGGCCCCAGGGCCCGTACACCGGTACCGCCTAGGGCTGCATGAGGACAGCGATCTTCGCTCCCCCGCTCCGCGAGGTGCCGGTGGATCCCGACGCCGACCAGGCCCGCCGCTGGCTGCAGGACGAGCTTTCCAAAGCCGAGTACCAGGACGCCCAGCCGGGCTTTATGGAACGGGCAGTGGCCCGGATCCTGGAGTTCCTCGAGGAGCTCCTTTCAGGCATCCAGGGCGTCGGCGCCCCAGCCGGCATCCTTCTGCTTGCCCTCGGCGCCCTGGTCATCCTCGTCCTGGCGATCCTGGTGGTCCGCCCGAGGCTGAATGCCCGGAAGAGCCCGGCCGGCCTGTTCGACGAGACCGGCGCGGACCAGGATGCTTCTTTCCACCGCTCGCTGTCCGAGGAAGCCGCGGGGGCCGGGGACTGGGACACCGCCCTGACCGAACGGCTGCGGGCGATCCTCCGCACGGCGGAGGAGAGGGTCATCCTCGAACCGCGTCCTGGCCGGACGGCCCATGAGGCAGGTGCAGCCCTGTCCGCCGTTTTCCCGGCCGCAGCGAAAGAAATCCTCTGGCTCAGCCGGCGCTTTGACGAGATCCGTTACGGCGGCAGCCGAGCGGCTGAGGCCGACGTGCGGCGTACCGCCGAGCTGGACGCCGGGCTGCTCCGCGCCCAGCCTGCCGGCGCGGGCGCTGCCGCGCTGCCATCCCTGGCGGTGCCGAAGTGAGCGCCGCCGCTCCTCCGTCCGCACAGCCGGAACACACCGACCGGACCAGCGCAGGATCGGCCGCCGCCTCGTCCGCCCTGCGGAGCCGGCTGCGCGCCTGGCGTCTATGGATCATTCTCTCGTTTGTCCTTCTTGTCGGCGTCGTGCTGAGCCTGCTCACGTCGCAGGACGCGGACCGAGCCAGGCTCTCCGCCTCCAACGCCGCTCCGGAAGGCGCCCAGGCTGCGGTCCGTGTCCTGCAGGCACAGGGGGTCAACGTGGTGGAGGCGGAAGACTATGCCGAAGCCCTTGGCCTGCTGGGCGAGGGCGGCGCTGCCCTGCTGCTCTTTGACCCCAACGAGTACCTCTCCGACGAGCAGCTCGGCGAACTCGGGGACGAAGCCCAAAAGAGCATCCTGGTGGAACCAACGTTCGCGCAGTTGATGGCCCTGGCCCCGGACATCTCGCAGGCCGGCCTGGTGCCCCAGGACGTCATAGATGCGGGTACCGTCGACGCCGATTGTTCCGCCCCGGCCGCCGAGGCCGCCGGAACGGTCTCCGCGGGAGGACTCGCCTACCGAGGCCCCCTAACCTGCTTCACCGTGACCGGCAGCAGCGAACCGGATGCCGGACTTTTCGCCGAATCCGAAGTCCATTCAGCCGCCGTCCTGGGGTACACCGGACTGCTCGCCAACGAATCCATTGCCGAGAACGGGAACGCTGCCCTGGCACTGTGGTCCCTGGGCAGTGCCGAGACACTGGTCTGGTACCTGCCGGTACCGGCGGATATCCCGGCCGGCGACGCACCGGCGAGTCCCTTCAGCCTCCTCCCGGCCTGGGTGGATCCACTGCTCGCATGGACGCTGGTGGTGGCTGCCCTGGCGGCCTTCTGGCGCGGCCGCAGGCTGGGACCGCTGGCCATGGAACCCATGCCCGTAGTTGTCCGTGCCGCCGAAACCGCCGAGGGGCGTGCCCGGCTGTACCAGGACAGCCGGGCCCTGGACCGGGCAGCGGACAGCCTGCGGGCCGGCACCATGGTGCGCCTGGCCGCCCGCCTCCGGCTGGGCCCCGGCAGCTCTGCCGCCGACGTTGTCCAGGCGGCAGCGCGCAGCACAGGACGCTCCGCGGCTGAAATCGATTCATTGCTCAATCGGCCCCGGCCCGTCAGTGACAGCGATCTGGTGGCCTGGTCACAGGAACTTACCTACCTAGAGGAAGAGATCACCGAACCATGACCCAGAACTACCCATCGGTTTCCAACCCCACCGCCGCGGGCAGCGTCCAGGCCAATACGCCGGACTCGGGAGAACACGCACGGCAGGCCCTGCACAGCGTTCGCCAGGAAGTGGCCAAGGCTGTGGTGGGGCAGGATGCCGCGGTGACCGGCCTGATCATCGCCCTGCTGGCGCGCGGGCACGTACTCCTGGAGGGCGTCCCGGGCGTAGCGAAGACGCTGCTGGTCCGGACCCTGGCCGCCGCGCTGTCCCTGGACACCAAGCGGGTGCAGTTCACCCCGGACCTCATGCCCGGTGACGTGACGGGATCGCTGATCTATGACGGGCGCACGTCCGAGTTCAGCTTCCGCGAAGGCCCGGTCTTCACCAACATCCTGCTGGCAGATGAAATCAACCGGACTCCTCCGAAGACCCAGGCATCCCTGCTGGAAGCCATGGAGGAGCGGCAGGTCACGGTCGACGGCGTCTCCCGCCACCTCCCTGACCCTTTCCTCGTGGCTGCGACCCAGAACCCCGTGGAGTACGAGGGCACCTATCCCCTGCCGGAGGCACAGCTGGACCGCTTCCTGCTGAAGATGACACTCGACCTTCCTTCCAGGGAGGATGAGATCGAAGTGATCCGCCGGCACGGCAGCGGTTTCGATCCCCGCAACCTCAGTGCGGCCGGCGTGCGTCCGGTCGCCGGCGAGCAGGATCTCAGGGCGGCCCGGGAGGCCGTCGCGAGGGTGGATGCCTCCCCCGAAGTCCTGGGCTACATCGTGGACCTTGTCCGCGCCACCCGCTCTGCGCCGTCGTTCCAGCTCGGAGTATCCCCGCGCGGTGCCACGGCCCTGCTGAACACCGCACGGGCCTGGGCCTGGCTGTCCGGCCGATCCTTCATCACCCCGGATGACGTCAAGGCACTGACGCTGCCTGCGCTTCGCCACCGGGTGGCGCTGCGCCCCGAAGCCCAGATGGACGGCGTCAGCGTTGATGACGTGCTCGGCAGCATCCTCGCCACCGTTCCGGTCCCCCGCTAGCAGATGGCGATTTCCCACCGCCTGGTCATCCTGGCCGCACTGGGCGCCGTCGCCGTCGTGCTCTTCCCCGGCACCGGAACCATCCTGGCATGGCTGGCCCTGACGGCGGCAGCCGCCGGTGTGGACCTGGCCCTGGCGGCACCGCCGCTGGAGACCCGGCTGGAACGCGAGCTTCCCGAAAGTGCCCGGCTGGATGAAGACGTGCCGGCGGCCCTGGTGCTCCGCAATGAATCGAGCCGGACGCTGCGAGCTGCCGTCAGGGACGCCTGGCAGCCGTCTGCGGGCCAGCTGCGTTCCGAACGCCGTGTCACGGTTCCCGCGGGTGAAGCACGCCGGGCACCGGGCACCCTGCGGCCGGAACGCAGGGGTAACCTGCACACTGCAGCCGTAACCATCCGCTCGTTTGGACCACTGGGCCTGGCCGCAAGGCAGCGCACCGTCCCGTACCCGGGAACCCTGCGCGTGCTGCCGCCGTTCCGCTCCAAGCGCCACCTGCCGGCAAAGCTGCGCCGGCTGCGCGAAATAGACGGCAACGCCTCTGTGCAGCTGCGCGGCGCAGGCACCGAATTCGACTCGCTGCGCGACTATGTCCGCGGCGACGATGTCCGTTCCATCGACTGGCGGGCGACGGCGCGGCGCCGGGACACCGTGGTGCGCACCTGGCGGCCGGAACGGGACCGCAGGGTCATCCTGCTGCTGGACACTTCCCGGACTGCCGCGGCCCGTATCCTGGACGAACCGCGGCTGGACACCGGCATCGAGGCAGCGCTGCTGCTGGGCATGCTGGCCCAGGGCGGCGGTGACCGCGTGGACTTCGCGGCGTTTGACCGCCGGGTCCGGGCACGCGTGGATTCAGCGGCCAAGGCCAACCTGCTGAGCCGCCTCGCCGGGGCCATGGCCCCGCTGGACGCGGAACTTATCGAAGCCGACTTTTCCCTGCTTCCCGGACTGGTCGCCTCGGTGTCCTCCCGTCGCTCACTGGTTGTGCTGATTACGTCGCTGGACGCCGGCGCAGTGGAGGAGGGCCTGCTGCCGGTGCTGCCTGCCCTGCTCGCCAAGCACGTGGTGGTAGTCGCCTCGGTCCGGGACCCCGCCCTGGATGAGCTGCGGGCGGACCGGACGTCCGCCTCGGCGGTGTTCCGCGCCGCGGCCGCGGAAAGGGCCCTGCTGGACCGTGCGGCAGTGACCGCCCAGCTCAAATCCATGGGCGCGGAAGTCGTGGATGAACCGCCGCATGAACTGCCGCCGAAACTCGCGGACATGTACATCCGGCTGAAGGCTTCCGGGCGGCTCTAGGCTGCTGCCCGCGGGCGCGGCGGTAACCGGCGGCGTAGGCTGGGTGGATGAGTGATGGTTCCGTCTACCAGCGGGCGCTCGGCGCCGCGTTTGACCGCCTGCAGCCGCAGCTGCAGGACTATTTTTCGCTGCAGCCCGGCGAGGGCAGGTATGGCTTCGGCACCGGCATTTTCGACGTCGCCGGCAGTCCGCGCCCGGCGCTGCGGCCACTGCTCTCCGCCATTCCCGTTGCGAATGCATTCTTTCCGGATTTCGGCCGCCGCGTCCCGTTTACCATCAGCAACTACCCGCACATTGACCCGTTCGGGCGCTCGTCGCTCACCGCGGTCCGCACATTCAGGTTCGACCGCGCGGACCGGATCTTCGAGGACACCACCTCCCTGACGTCCCCAACCGGCCTGACCGACTATGTCGGACGTCGCCGGAACCTGGCCACGGACCTGGATCTTTCGGTGTCGCAGGACGGCCGGCTGCACATGCATTCTCCGCATACCCGGCTGTTCCTGGGCCGGCTGCGGCTGCCGGTACCGGTGCTGGCCGGCGCGGATGCCCACGCCGAGCAGTGGTGGGATGAATCCGCCGGTCACTTCCGCATCCGGACAATCGTCCGCCAGCGCCAGCTCGGCACGGTTTTTGTCTACGACGGCAGCTTTACCTACGAGTACCGGGAGTTCGACGGCGTCCTGCCACCGGACGCCGAACCCGAGAAATGGGAGCGCAGGCTCTAGTCCGGCGCTTAGCCTTCGGCGGCCAGCTGGTCCAGCGCAGATGCTGTCTGGGTGAGGCGTTGAAGTACGCGCCGGGCCGCGGACGGCGCGAGCTCCGCCAGGTCGCCGGCCGGCATGATGCCCAGCGCCGGCAGGTCCCGCAGCGGGAGTCCCACTCTCTGCCATCCTGCCGTGATGTCCTGCACCAGGGCCGTCACCTGCCGGGGAGCCTCTCCTGCCGAAGGCAGCGGCAGGGCGCCGAGCCAGATGTGCCTTCCGGCTTCGACAGCCTCCGCGATCCCTTCCCAGTCGCCGTTGGCCAGCCCCTTGAGGGGAAGTGCGACGCCGTCGGCACCCGCACCCAGTGCGAGGTCCAGGCCGGAGCCGGAGGCGCGGTGACGGGCAGAGGGCAGGTTCAGGACCACTTCGGCGGCTCCTGCAGCACGCAGGGATTCCCGGAGCAGGTGCCAGGCCTGGGACGCTTCCTGCGGCGGAACCGAGCGCAGGGTCCGGTACCCGCTGGCCGTGGGGATGCGGCCGTCCAGGATGTTGTCCAGGAGCGGTTCGTCCAGCTGGACGGTGAGCGCTGCACCGCGGGCGACGGCGGCGACGCGGCGAACATACTCCGCCGCACCTGCGGCCAGCGACTCGGTGATCTCCCGGCGCGCGCCGGCGTCGGACAGGGCGCGTTCTCCGTTATGCAGGTACAGTCCAGCGGCGAGGGACAGCGGCCCCTGCAGGGAAACCTTCAGCCTGGAGCCGGGATTCTCTTCCACGCCGATGACGTCTGCCAGGGTATTGATGTCCCGGGCCAGCAGGGACTCAGCCCGCCTGTAGTCGATTCCCGGGCGGTCCACCAGGCGCCAGCCATGCGGCTGCAGGTCCACCGGCAGGTCGACCAGGATGGCTGCGGCCCGTCCCACTGGATCGGCTCCGACGCCGCGAGCAGGCAATTCGACCAAGAACGGCAGGTGCGGCTCGCCCAGTTCACCGCGGATGATCTTTGCGGCTTCCAGCGGGTCGGTCCCGGGCCAGGTTCCCTGCGCCGTTGCGCTGACGCCCGCCGGAACGGGCGCAGCAGCCTGCTCAGGCTCCTTCTGCACTGCTGCCGCCGTTACGGGTCTCGGAAATGGCCTGGTGGTGCCGAATGACTTCGCTGATGATGAAGTTCAGGAACTTCTCGGCAAAGGCCGGATCGAGGTTCGCGTCCTCGGCAAGCCGCCGCAGCCTGGCGATCTGTGCAACTTCGCGGCCGGGGTCCGCGGGCGGCAGGTGGTGCTCGGCCTTGAGGTGTCCTACCCGCTGCGTCGCCTTGAAGCGTTCAGCCAGGAGGTAGACCAGCGTGGCGTCGATATTGTCGATGCTGCTGCGCATGGCAAGCAGCTCGGCCATGACCTCGTCTGCCACCTTCCCGGACAGGGAACTGGCTGTGGGGTCGAAATCGTCAGCTGGTGCAGTACTCATGAATCCAGTTTAGGGTCCAGCCTCCGGCACGCAGGTGCACGTTACGGCGGGCGGGGCTAGGAGACCGCGGCAGGATCCCACTGCAGGGAACGTGCCGAGTCGATCGTGGCCTGGCCCAGCACCCGGGTGCCCTGGTAGATCACCACGGTCTGCCCGGGGGCCACCCCGCGCATCGGATCCTTCAGCCGAACCACCAGTTCGCTGCGTCCTTCTTCACCGGATTCCATCCAGGCGGTCGCCGGAACGGGATCGCCGTGGGCGCGGACCTGCGCGGTGCACTCGAAGGTTTCCCCGGTTTCCACCTCGTGGATGGGCAAGCCCGCCCAGGAAACCTTGATGCCGCGCATCTGGTCGATTTCAAGCAGCTTCTCCGGTCCCACGATGACCTTGTTTTCCTTCGGCCGGATCTCCAGCACGAAGCGCGGCTTGCCGTCCGCCGCGGGGCGGCCGAGCTTCAGGCCCTTGCGCTGGCCTACGGTGAAGGCGTTGGCGCCCGGATGCGTGCCGAGCGTCTCGCCCGTGGGGTCTACGATCTCGCCCTCGGTCATCTCGATGCGTTCTTCGAGCCAGCCGCGGGTGTCGCCGTCGGGAATGAAGCAGATGTCGTGGCTGTCCGGCTTGTTGGCAACGGACAGCCCGCGGCGCTCGGCCTCGGCCCGGACCTCCGCCTTGGACGGGGTGTCAGCCAGCGGGAACATGGCGTGCTTGAGCTGTTCGTGGGTCAGCACGCCCAGCACGTAGGACTGGTCCTTTGCCCAGTCTGCCGCACGGTGCAGCTCGGGATTCCCGTCGGCGTCGGTGATCACCTTGGCATAATGGCCGGTGCACACGGCGTCGAAACCCAGCGCCAGCGCCTTTTCCAGCAGCGCAGCGAACTTGATCCGTTCGTTGCAGCGCATGCAGGGGTTCGGTGTGCGGCCCGCCGCGTACTCGGCCACGAAGTCATCGACCACGTCCTCCTTGAACCGCTCGGAGAAATCCCAGACGTAGTACGGGATGCCCAGGATGTCGCATGCCCGCCAGGCGTCACGCGAGTCCTCGATGGTGCAGCAGCCCCGGCTGCCGGTGCGCAGGGTACCGGGCATGCGGGACAGCGCCAGGTGGACCCCGACGACGTCGTGCCCTGCCTCCACTGCCCGTGCTGCGGCCACGGCGGAGTCGACTCCGCCGCTCATTGCTGCCAAAACCTTCATGAGCTAAAAACCCGTTCCTGCTGTTCGTATGCTGCTTTCATTGCCCGCCATGCCGGCCTTCTTGGCCCGTTCGTACGCTTCGGGCAGGGCATCTATTAGTGCATCAACGTCTTCGGCGGTGGATGTATGCCCCAGGCTGAACCGCTGGGCGCCGCGGGCCTCGGTTTCGGTCAGTCCCATGGCCAGCAGCACATGGGACGGACGCGGCACCCCGGCGGTGCACGCCGAGCCGGTGGACGACTCTACTCCTGCCAGGTCCAGGAGGAAAAGCAGGGAATCGCCCTCGCACCCGGGGAAGGTGAAGTGGGCGTTGCCGGGAAGCCTGCGGGTACCATCCTCGTCGTCGCGCGGTCCGCGCAGCACCGCGTCGGGAACGGCGCGTTCGACGGCGGCAATCAGGTAGTTGCGCAGGGTGCGCAGGCGCGCACTTTCTTCGGCCAGGTTCTCCGTGGCTTCCCGGGCTGCGGCAGCGAACGCGGCGATGCCGGGCTTGTCCAGGGTGCCGGAGCGGATATCCCGCTCCTGTCCCCCGCCGTGCAGCACCGGGGTGAGCTTGACGGCGCGTCCAACCACAAGCGCGCCAACGCCCACCGGGCCGCCGATCTTGTGCCCGCTGACCGCCATGGTGTCCAGGCCGGACTCGCGGAAGCTGAGGGGTACGGCGCCAAAGGCCTGCACGGCGTCGGAATGAACCGGCACGCCGTAGGAGTGCGCCAGTTCCACCAGGGCCGGGATGTCCTGGAGGGTTCCTACCTCGTTGTTCGCCCACATCAGCGTCACGAGGGCGGTTTCCGCCCCGTGTTCTTCCAGTTCGCGGCGCACGGCGTCGAGGCTCACGACGCCTTCGGAATCCACCGGCAGCCAGGTCACTTCGGCGCCCTCGTGCTTCTGGAGCCACTCCACGGTGTCCAGCACGGCGTGATGTTCCACCGGCGAGCAGAGGATGCGGTTCCGGCGCGGATCAGCGTCCCGACGGGACCAGTACAGGCCCTTGACCGCCAGGTTGTCCGCCTCGGTGCCCCCGGAAGTGAAGATGACCTCGGAGGGATGGCAGTCAAGTGCCGCCGCCAGCGATTCCCGGGAGTCTTCCACCACCATCCGGGCGCGCCTGCCTGAGCCGTGCAGCGAAGAGGGATTGCCGCTGCGGCTCAGTTCGGATGTGAGTGCGGCGAGGGCCGAAGCCGAAATAGGCGTGGTCGCCGCGTGGTCGAGGTACACGGGCACCAGACAATTCTAGCGCCCGGTCCCCGCGGTGTGGTCCGGTACCGGGTTTCGGTAGCCCGGGCACACCCTTCCGCACCCGGACGGCCGCACGGGAGCGCGGATTCCAGCCGCTAGAATTGGGGCTCCACCGGGAGCGAACAGGACCGGGCTCCGGCGAACTATTCCGCGTCCTGCAGCGTTATATCGGTGCCTGCGCCGCAGGACTAGACCGAGAAAGTGTTGGTATCCGCTACCGCGGAGGCCGATTTGCTACCGAAAGGACCAGCAGTGACTCCCCCAGCCCAATCGCTGTACGAGGTACTGGGGCTCACGCCGTCCGCCACCGTTGACGAGATCAAGTCCGCGTATCGGAAGGCTGCCCGCCGTGCCCACCCGGACCAGGGTGGAAGCAGCGAGCTGTTCCATCTGGTCTCTGAGGCCTACCAGGTGCTCTCCGACCCGGATCAGCGTTCCGCCTACGACCGTCGGCTGGGCCGGGCCGGTTCGGCGGGCCCCGTTTCCGGTTCCTCCCCGGTCCGTCCCGCCGGCACCAGCGGATCCGCCGCCGGCAAATCTGTTCCCAACCCGGACTTCGGCAAGCCGCCGGTTTTCGTACCCGATTTCACGCCGCAGCGCCCTCCCGCCATTCCGCTGGCCATGATTGGGCGCCAGGTCAACGGGGAACCCGAGAGGCCCGGACTCCTCAAGCGCATGGGTTCCTCTGCCGGATCCCGCTTCGACGCGGAGAACCTTACGATCGGGCTGCTGGCGAACTCCCTGCTGCCGGATTACCCGGCAGGCAGACTCGTCAATTCCCTGCGCATCCCGGACAGTGGCCCGCGCGGCGGCAACCTGGAAATTGGACACGTCCTGCTCGGCGGCTACCGGATGGCAGTCATTGACTCGATCATGGCGTCCCCGGGCGCCTGGTACTGGGACGGGAAGCAGCTTCGCCACCGTGGCCGAACCGTAGGTTCGCTCCGGCTGGCTGACGCGGTCCGGACCTTGCAGGAGAAGTTCCCCGACGTGCGGGTCTCAGGCTGGCTTGTCCTGCACAGCCCTAACCAGAACCCGTTCGAGCCAATTATCGACTCCCCTCCGAACCTGCCCGGGTCAGCGCCGGTCGACGTCGTGAATCCCGGAACGCTGGCACGGGACCTCCGCCGGTTCTTCAGTACCGGGCCCCAGCCGAACACTGTCCTGCTTCCCGTGCTGGGAGCCCTGCTCGATGCGACGAACCAGTAGCGGCGCGGGCATAGGATAAAGACGTGTTCCGCATCCTTTTCCATACCCCTGAAATTCCGGGCAACACGGGCAACGCGATCCGGCTCGCAGCGATCACCGGTGCCGAGCTGCACCTGGTGGAGCCCCTGGGCTTCGACTTCGAGGACTCCAAGCTGCGCCGGGCGGGCTTGGATTATCATGACCTCGCCGTGATGCACGTGCATCCGAACCTCGAAGCCGCCTTCGAGGCACTGCGCCCGGAGCGGGTCTACGCCTTTACCTCCGACGGCGACACCACCTACACGGACATTGCCTACCAGCCCGGCGACGTGCTGCTTTTCGGCCCGGAGTCCGTCGGGCTGCCGGAGGACGTCAAACATGATCCCCGGGTGACTGCACGGCTGCGGCTGCCCATGCTTCCGTCCCTGCGGTCGCTGAACCTGGCGAACTCCGCTTCCATTGCCGTCTACGAAGCCTGGCGACAGCACGGCTTCGCCGGCGCCCAGCTCTAAGCCGAAGGACAGACCATGCCCGAGCAGCAGCCCCTTGCCAGGATTTTCGACGCCGGAGCCGGCGATTTTGAACGCATGGCACCCTCCCTGTGGAATCCGATGGGCAACGCCCTGGTTGCCGCGGCGGACGTCAGGCTGGATGAGAGCGTCCTGGATGCCTGCTGCGGCGGCGGTTCAATCACGGTTCCGGCAGCCCAGAGCGCCGGTCCGGGGGCGATCGTGGACGCTGTGGACCTCTCCGCGGAACTGCTGGAGATTGCCGCTGCCAAGGCCAAGACGCTTTCGCTGGAGAACGTTGCCTTCTCCCAGAGCGATGTCCTGGGGTTCCGTCCCGACACGCAGTATGACGTGATCCTGTGCGGCTACGCCGTCTTCTTCCTGCCGGACATGGATGCCGGGGTACGCCATCTGGTTTCACTCCTGCGCAGCGGCGGCCGGCTGGCCTTCAGTACCTGGGCCGAGGGCGCGCTGACTGAATTCACGTCCGCCCTTTTCCGGCACTGCGCCGCGGAGGGCGTGGACCTTCCGGACACCAGCGAGTCTTCCCGGGACAACATGCTCCGCATCAACACACCGGAGAAAGCCTCTCAATGGCTGTCGGATCTTGGCCTGCAGGAGGTCAGCGCCGTACACACATCCGTGCCGGTGCTGCTGAGCCAGGACCTGGCCTGGTCGATGGTGATGGGCAGCCCGCTGCGCCTGCTGCTTCCGGAAGACCGGGACGCCGCAGGCCGGGTCCGCAATGCGTTCCTGGCAGAACTCGGGGAGGAATACACGCTCAACGCCGACACCCTGATTGTGACGGCCGTCAAGCCCTAGAAACCGGCGATGGTGGCGGGGGTGTTCACTCCCACCACGTGGAAGACCTCTGCACTGGTGCCCTCGGGCAGGCCGTGCCGTGCCGCGTTCTCCTGCAGGAATGACCGCACCGCGGATTCCATTCCGGGCAGGTCCGGATGCTGGCTGGCGTGAACCCGCACGGCCTCCAGTTTGGTGTCCACCTGCGCCGTGATGTCCACGGCATGGTTCTCGCGTTCACGCGGAGCGCCGTAGAAGACCAGCCACGGTACCTTCCAGGCGTGCAGTCCGCCCTGTTCCAGTTCGGGGTAGGCGAACGGATTCTCCGCCGCCGGATACACCGCACGGGTAACAATCTCACCGCAGGCCAGGTGGTCCGGGTGGCTGGCCTGGATCCGGGCCCAGTTGCGTTCCGGATGCATTGAAAGCACGACGTCGGGACGCACCTGGCGGATCAGCTCCACTGCCTTGCCCACCACCTCGTGGCTCACGGCAAGGAATCCGTCCCGCTCGCCCAGGAAGTGGATATCCCCTGCGCCCACGATGTCGGCCGCGGCGCGCTGCTCGGCGTTCCGCCTGGCACTGATGTCTTCCCGGCCGGCGGTTTCGAAGCCGCCGGCATCCCCGGAAGTCATAATGCAGTATGAGATCTCGGTGCCCTCAGCGGCCCACCTGGCCAGCGTGCCGGCGGCACCGAAGTCGATGTCATCCGGGTGCGCCGCGAACGCCAGGACACGTCCGGGCGCGGATCCGGGGAAACCGTTCACGCGCGCCGCTTCCGGATTTCCTCGGCGGCCTGCGGCAGCACAGTGGCCAAATCGCCCACAATGCCGAAGTCCGCGATCTCGAAGACGGGGGCATCCGGGTCCTTGTTCACGGCAACGATCACCTTGGCGGTCTGCATTCCGGCCTTCTGCTGGATGGCGCCGGAAATGCCCGCTGAGATGTAGAGCTGCGGTGAGACGGTCTTGCCGGTCTGGCCCACCTGGGCCGAGTGCTCGATCCAGCCCGCGTCCGTTGCCGCACGGGAAGCCCCAACAGCCCCTCCAAGCACGTCCGCGAGTTCTTCCACGGGGCCGAAGTCTCCGTCAACGCCGCGGCCGCCAGCCACGATGACCCGGGCCTCGGAAAGCTCGGGACGTCCGCTGACCCGTTTCTCGGACCGCTCAGCCACCGCTGCGGCCGGGCCGGTTTCCGGGACTGCCACCAGGCTGCGCTCCGGAGCGGCGCCGTCGCCGGGTTCGGCGGGTTCCACGGAGTTGGCCTTGACGGTGATGATCGGAGTGCCGGTCTGGACCCGGCAGGTGGAGGTGTAGGAACCGGCAAGCACTGACTTGGTCACGGACAGGTCCGGAGCCACCGCCACCGCATCGGTGATCACACCGGAACCGAGCTTGATGCCCACCCGGGCCGCGACTTCGCGGTCCTCGAAGGAATTGCCCAGCAGCACGGCGTCGGGGTTGGCGGCGCGCACAGCCTCGGCGAGGAACGCAGCCTTGGCCGCCACCAGCACATCCGGCAGTTCCTGCGAAGGTTCGTAAATGCGGGTGACGCCGCAGGCACCCAGCGCCGCAGCGGCGTCGTCGGCCAGCGGCCGGGGCACGGCCACTTCGGCGCTGCCGAGCGAGGCGGCGATGGCCAGCAGTTCACGGCCGGCGCGCGGAAGGGGAAGGGAAGGAACGTCGATAAATACCAGTACGGAGCCCATGGGGCGCTCTCCTAGGTGTGCGGGCGCGGCTGCGCCGTAAGGGACGTGCTAGATGAGTTTCTGGGAAGCGAGGTAGTCCACCAGCTTGACGCCCGCGTTCCCGTCGTCGGTGATGATGGTGCCGGCACCGCGTGCGGGCCGCGGCGCGGAAGCCGCAACCGACGTCCAGGAGCCTTCCTTGCCCACCTGCGCCGGGTCGATGCCTACGTCCTGGAGCGAGAGCACGGTTACCGGCTTCTTCTTCGCGGCCATGATGCCGCGGAAGTTCGGATAGCGCGGTTCGTTCGCCTGGTCGGTGACCGAGACGACTGCCGGCAGCGGTGCCTCGATGATCTCGGAATACGAATCGCCGTCGCGCCGGGCACGCAGGACTGGACCGCCTTCACCGGCCACCGTCTGGAGCTCGGACGCAAAGGTCACCTGGGCGTACCCGAGGCGTTCGGCTAGCTGCGCGGGAACCAGCGAGGTTTCACCGTCGGTGGAGGCCATGCCGGTGATAACCAGGTCAACCGGGCCCTGGGTTGCTTCCAGGTGCCGGACGGCGGCAGCCAGCGCCAGCGAGGTGGCTGCGGCATCGGAGCCCTCCAGCGCGTCGTCGGACAGGTGCACGCCCTTGTAGGCACCAATCTGCAGCGACTTCTTCACGGCGTTTACTGCCGCCGATGGGCCCATGGTAAGGGCGGTGACTGTGTTCCCGCCCTTATCTCCGCCGCGTTCCTCTGCCAGCTGGAGAGCGGCTTCGAGCGCGTACTCGTCAAGCTCGGAGAGAATGCTCTCGGAACGGTCAAGGGTGTGGTCCGGTCCGTCGAGACGGCGGTCAAACTGGGTGTCCGGGACGTGCTTCACCAAAACAACAATGTTCAGCGGCCTGTTGGCTGACTCCTGCATTCCGGCCTTTCCTGTAGGAAGATTGCGCCGGTGTGCGTTCCGGCATCCCCCGCCCGTCGGCGGCGACAGCTTAAAGCTAATCACACGCGGCCCCCGGCCTCGAACGTTCCTCCCGAATTGCTGCCGGGAGCACCTTCCCTGAGGTCATGCCCGCCGAAAGGCTCCGCCCCGCCTGCCGGACGGCAGGCGGGGCGGAGTAGTGCGGGAGCCGGTGTTCGGTTACTGGTCTGCTGAGTTCCCGAGGGTTACGTCGGTGCTCTGGCTCTTCCCATCCCGTACGTAGTCGATCGTGACCTTGGAACCGGCCGCCTGCATGCGGATGGCCGCGGTGAGCGACTGCGCGTCAGTGATCGGAATTCCATCCACCGAGGTGACGACGTCGCCCTTCTGCAGCCCTGCGCGCGCGGCCGGCGTGCCGCTGGCCGGGTTGTCCGCGACCTGCGCGCCAATCGTGAAGGAGGACGAGCCTTCGGTCGCCGGAGTCACCGACACTCCGAGGAATCCATGCGTGGCGGACCCGTTGGAAATAATCTCGTCCGCCACTCGCTGGGCGTAGCTGGCGGGAACGGCGAATCCGACGCCGATGCTTCCGCTGTCCTCTCCGCTGGACGTGGACGATGCCGAAGCGATCGCCACATTCACGCCGATGACCTCACCGTCCGTGTTGACCAGCGCACCGCCGGAGTTTCCGTGGTTGATCGCTGCGTCCGTCTGGATCACGTTGAGGTAGATGGAGTTCGACGCCGAGCTCTGGTTCTGGGATGAACCGTCCGGCGGGGCGAAACGGAACCCAAACCCGTCGTCCTCCGGGGCCGAGTCGGAATTGGATTCAGGTGCTGCCGAGGACTGCACGCTGATGGTGCGGTTCAGGGTTGACACAATGCCGTCCGTGACGGTTCCGGCCAGGCCAAGCGGGGCGCCAATGGCAAGCACGGAGTCGCCCACGTTCAGGTTGTCCGAGTCGCCGAGGGTCGCCGGAGTGAGATTGTTCGAATCCACCTTGATCACGGCCAGGTCCGAAAGCGGGTCGGTTCCGACCACGGTGGCCGAGAGAACCCTGCCGTCCTCTGTCTGGACCTCGATGCTGGGGTCCGCCACCGTACCGCCAAGGGTAACCACGTGGGTGTTGGTCAGGATGTGCCCCTGGTCGTCCAGGATGATGCCGGAGCCGCTGCCGGAGGAACCCGATCCCGTGACTTCGATCGTCACCACGCTGGGCGAGGCCTTGACCGCGGCAGCGGTAATCGCATTGACGTTGTCCTTGTCATTGACCACCACGGTGTTGGACTGGCCGGTCGTCCCGGCCGTCGGCGAACCGTCATCGAGGATGGCGTCAGCCGCGACTGCTACGCCTCCGCCGAGGAGCCCGGCAATGAGCATGGCGGTGACGATCGTGCCGGTTCCGTACCGGCGGCGACCCCCGGACGAAGGCTGCTGGCGTCCCGGGCTGCCGTAGTGCCCGCCGTAGCCGCCGCCATAGCCGCCGCCGGACGGTCCGGTGTTCCCGGGCTGGTAGGAAGCCGGCGGGGTCTGCGGAGCGGGACCGGCAGAGCTGTTGTAGCCGGACGTGTTGAAAGCACCGGAAGAGGCCTGTTCCCGGGCCTCAGGCTCCGGCCGCTGGCCCTGCTGCGCCGGCCAGGGACCGCCGGCTCCAGACGCGGGCTGCGCGCCACCGGCTTCCGGCACGGGGTTCGCGTCCCCCGCCGGGAGCCGTGTGGTGTCCGCTGCGGTGCGGGGCGGGTTCTCCCCCTCCGAAGCTGATGACGTCGGCGGGACCGGCGGGCGGGGAGGCAACGGCCGCTGCGGGTCTTCAGTGCCCCCGAGGTGCTCACTCATATGGGCCGTCCTTTCGAAAATTCGGTGTACCCACAAGTATCGACCTATCCACTATCGCAGGGGAGTCTGTGTCCCAGGCACGAGCTTTCTGAATGTCTGCTGGGAATTTCCCGAATGGCACGGCGTTCCGGACCTCCCCCGCTCCAGCCTCCGTCTGCCCTAGTCAACAGCGTTAGCCAGAGGAAACGTCCAGACTGATGGGATACGGTTTCGTTGTGGACTGGCAGTGCGGGCACCCATAGAATCAGAGCCATATCCGCCCGGCAGCCAGGAAACCGTACCCAAGTGCAGCGCACGGACAGACTAAGGATTCATTTATGCGGTTGAGGACGAAACGGCTCGCAGCCGTGCTGGCTCTGAGCGCCCTGGCGGTGTTCGCGCCGTCGGCGGCCCATGCCGATCCTCCGGTCACCATTCCGCCGGGCCAGTACCTGGTGGACGCCAACGGCTCCCTGGGCCGCGGCACAGCGGAAGTGCAGCAGGCCATCAGCGATGTGCAGCAGAGTACCGGCTACACGCTTTACGTGGTGTTCGTTGACAGCTTCACGGATCCAAGCGATCCCACCGCATGGGCGCAGGATGTTGTTACGTCTAAGGGCATGGGCTCGCGTGAAGCCCTCCTGAGCATCGCCACCGAGGAACGCAAGATCGAGGTGGCCACCGGGGACCAGTCCGTCCTGAATGAACAGCGCCGCAACGCCATGATCGACGCCGCGACGGAACCGCTGCTTGGCAACCAGAACATTACGTCCGAGGACTGGACTGCCGCAGCCGTCAACGCCGCCAAGTCGCTGGAGGACATAGCCGGCGGCGGAAGCGGCGAAGTCTCCACCGGCGGCAGCAGCAGCCTGGTGCCGGCTTTCGTCGTCGCAGCGGTCGTGCTTGTTGGCGCCTTCGCAGTCTTCTTCCTGGTCCGCAGCCGCTCCGGCAAACGCCGCGCAGTAGCCAGCCGGGAAGAGACCGCGCCAAAGGATCCGCTGGATGCCATGAGCGTGGCAGACCTGCGCAAGCGGGCCGGGAGCCTGCTCATCGCTGCAGACGACGCGATCAAGTCCAGCGAGCAGGAGCTTGCCTTCGCCGCTGCTCAGTACGGGGACGACGCCGTCTCCACCTTCACCGACGACCTCGCTGTGGCGCGCGCCCACATGGGCGAGTCCTTCAAGATGCAGCAGCAGCTTGACGACGAAATCCCGGACACCGAGGAGCAGCAGCGCACCTGGCTCAAGGACATCATCCGGCGGTGCGAGGCAGTCAACGACTCCCTGCAGGCACATAAGGAAGACTTCGACGCGCTCCGGGAACTTGAACGCAATGCGCCCGCTGCGCTGGCAGCCGCGCGCGAATCCGCGCAGGCGGCAGCAGCCCGGCTGGACTCCGCCCGTGCGGCCCTCGGCGGACTCGAAACCCGCTACAGCGACGCCGCACTCGTCAAGGTTCGGGACAACATCGACCAGGCCCGGGAGCGGCTGGCCTTCGTCGAGAACGCAGCGGACACCGCGCAGGAGAAAATCCAGTCCGGGGACACCTCCGCCGCAGTCCTCGCCGTCCGGGCAGCGGAGGAGAGCGTGCACCAGGCCAACGTCCTGCTGGACGCCATTGACCGTACCGGCAGCGGACTGGACTCGGCTGCGGCCGAACTGGACCGCGCCGTCGCCGATGCCCGCCAGGATCTGGCCCAGGCCCGTGCGTTCTCGCAGGGCGGCGCCCAGCCGGCCCTCGCCGGCCCGATAGCCGGAGTGGAGCAGGCACTGGATGCGGTGGCCGCCGCACGCGGCGGCAAGTACGACCCGGTGGACCTGCTGGGACGGCTTGAAGCCGCCAACGCACAGCTGGATGCGTCCTTGGAGGGCCTGCGGGACCGTCAGGAACAGGAACGCCGTGCACGCGATGCGCTCCAGCACACCATCATGTCCGCCCAGGCGCAGATCGCAGGAACCTCGGACTACATCCGTGCCCGGCGTGGAGGCGTGGGCAGCGAGGCCCGCACCCGGCTCGCAGAAGCCGAGCGGAACCTCCAGCAGGCCATCGCACTGCAGTCGTCAGACCCGGTCAGCGCCCTCGCCTATGCCCAGCAGGCCAATGCCCTTGCAGCACAGGCGTCCCAGATGGCCCAGCAGGACGTGGACGGCTTCGGCGGCATGGGTGGCTGGGGCGGCGGCGGTGGCATGTACGGCGGCCGGGGCGGCGGAAGCGGACTCGGCGGCGCCATACTCGGCGGCATCCTCATCGACTCCATCCTGCGGGGCGGCTCCGGCGGCGGCGGTGGCTGGGGCGGCGGAGGGTTCGGCGGCTTTGGCGGAGGCGGAGGCTTCGGCGGAGGAGGCGGCGGGTTCGGCTCCTCGGGAGGAAACTTCTAGCCCGGCGGAAACTCCCGCGGCGGGTTTTCGCCGGACACGGATTTTGACAGGCTGGCAACAGCACAACCACGCACTACGTGAACGAATGCGAAAGGCAGACAGATGGTAAAGCAGTCCATATTCGGGCGGATCGCCCAGCTGGCCAAGGCCAACATCAACGCGCTTCTGGACCAGGCGGAAGACCCCCAGAAGATGCTTGACCAGATGGTCCGCGACTACAGCAACAACATCGCCGAGGCCGAAAGCGCCGTCGCCCAGACCATCGGCAACCTGCGGATGCTTCAGGACGACTACAACGAGGACCTGGAGAATGCCCGCAGCTGGGGCAATAAGGCCCTTGCAGCCTCACGCAAGGCAGACGAATTCCGGGCCAGCGGCAACACTACCGACGCGGAGAAGTTCGACAACCTGGCCAAGGTTGCCATTCAGCGCCAGATGGCATCCGAGAACGAGGCACGCGGAGCCGAGCCGACCATCGCTTCCCAGGAAGAGATCGTTGAGCGGCTCAAGACCGGCCTGAACCAGATGAAGGACAAGCTCCAGCAGCTGCAGTCCAAGCGGAACGAGCTCATCGCCCGTTCACGCAACGCCGCCGCGCAGAACCAGATGCACGACGCAATCAAGAGCATCGATGTCATGGATCCCACCTCGGAGGTCGGCCGCTTCGAGGAGAAAATCCGCCGCGAAGAAGCCCGCGTCCGGGGCGCCAACGAACTGGCTGCGTCCAGCCTGGATGCCCAGTTCGAGTCCCTTGAGGACCTCGGTGAGCAGACCGAGGTGGAGGCCCGCCTCGCCGCACTGAAGGCGTCTGCCGCCAACCAGTCGGCTATCGAGCAGAACTAGCCCTACCCAGCCTTTCGGCCGCAGGCCGGTGTCCCGCACGGGGCACCGGCCTGCGGCGTTTTCCCGTGGTCCTCCCCCAGGCAGCGGGAAGGACATGCAGCTGCCCGGATGCGTCGGCATAGGTCCCGTGAGCCGCGCGAAAAGGGCAGACCCCGCAGGCAGCGGCGAAAACCCTCCTGTCCTGCCCCGGCTCCTGCCTGGACACAAGGAAAGACCCCCGTCCGGAAACCGGACGGGGGTCTTTCACGTGGTTGCGGGGGCAAGATTTGAACTTGCGACCTCTGGGTTATGAGCCCAGCGAGCTACCGAACTGCTCCACCCCGCGGCGCGGTATCTACTTTACCGGCCGCGGGGAGGAGCCGCAACTCACGGGACTACTCTCCGGAGTTTTCCTCTCCGGAGTCGGCACCCGAGTCGGCAGAGCCGTCAGCGGCACCGGCCGCGGCGCCGGCCATCTTGTCCTGCGCGGAGATGGCCCTCTGGATCGCCGCGTTCAGCTTGTCCTGTGCCGCGCCGTAGGCTGCGAAGTCGCCGTTGGCGAGTGCTTCCTGGCCCTCCTGGATCGCTGCGCCGGCGTCGGACAGTGCAGTCTCCAGATCGGCCTGGGCGGTGGTCTCCGACGGCGCCGGGGTGGTTCCGTCGTCAGGGGTGTTCCCGACGTTTTCCTGGTCACCGGTGACGGCTCCGGAGTCGCCGCCAAAGACCTGGTCAAGTGCTTCGTCCAGGGTCGGGGCGAAGCCAACCTTCTCGCCGAAGTTCACCAGCACGCGCTGGAGTGTCGGGTACGAGGAGGCACCGGAGGACTGGACGTAGACGGGCTGCACGTAGAGCATGCCGCCGCCCACAGGCAGGCTGAGCAGGTTGCCGTTGATGACTTCGGAAGCACCCTGGCGGAGCAGGTTCAACGCGTTTGAGACCGTCGGATCCGAGTTGAAGCGGTTCTGGGCCTGGCCGGGGCCGGGCACCGCCGTGTCAGTCGGCAGTTCGAGCAGCCGCAGAGTTCCATAGGACTCGGCCTTCTGGCCGTCGGCACCGGTTCCGGCGTCTGCGTCGGCTGCGAGGAAGCCGTACAGCACGTTGCGGGCTTCACCGTTCTGGCTTACAAACGGGATAAACGGAGTCGTCAGCGAGAACGCGGGACTGTCCTGCCCCGGCATCTGCAGAGAGAGGTAGTACGGCGGCTGCTTGACGTCGGAGTTTGTCCGGGTTGGGTCGGACGGAACGGACCACGCGTCGTCGTTCTTGTAGAAGGACTCTGCATCGGTGACGTGGTAGCGGCCCATCAGCTCACGCTGGACCTTGAACTGGTCCTCCGGGTAGCGGACGTGCGCCATCAGGTCCGCAGACATATCGCTGTACGGCTTGAGCGTGGACGGGAAAACGTCCTGCCAGGCCTTCAGCAGCGGGTCCTCGTCATCCCAGGCGTACAGGGTGACCGAGCCGTCGTAGGCATCGACGGTCGCCTTCACGGCGTTGCGGATGTAGTTCACCCGGTCTGCCGGCAGGGCAGCCGACGCGCCGCCGGTCAGGGAATCGGTGGTTGCCGAAGCAAGCTCCTGCTGGGTGGAGTACGGGAAGTAGCGGCTGGTGGTGTAGCCGTCCACGATCCACTTCACGCGGCCGTCGACGACGGCCGGGTAGGCATTGCCGTCAACGGTCAGGTAAGGAGCTACCTTCTCGACGCGTTCGCGGGGATCACGGTCGTACAGGATCTGTGATTCTTCGTTGACGAAGTCCGAGAGCAGCAGTTCCGTGGACTGGAACTTGATCGCGTAGACAAGCTGGTTGAAGAGGTTGCCAACGCTCGGTCCTCCCTCGCCGGAGAAGGTGGTCTGGGTGTCGTCCTCAGCGTTGCCGGTCTGCGGGCGGTCGATTTCAACCGGCGCAGTGCCTTCGGGAGCGCCGACCACGGAGTAGTCCGGGGAGGACTCGCCGAAGTAGACACGCGGCTCGTAGTCCCCGAGCACACCCGTGGAGGGGATCCCGGATTCCATGAAGCTGGGCTTGCCGTCAGCCTGCACCGTCGATCCTCGGGCGGCGACCACGCCGTAACCGTGGGTGTACAGGATGTGCTCGTTCACCCAGCCGTCGGGAACGCCGTTGATGTTCAGTTCGCGAACCGCGATGACGGTGTCCTGAACGTCGCCCTCTACGTCGTAGCGGTCAACGTTCAGGGTTTCCGGGAACTGGTAGTACTGGCGGAACTGCTGGAGCTGGCCGAACGCGTCGGAGACGACGTTCGGGTCCAGCAGGCGGATGTTCGCCGTGGTTCCGGCGTCGGCTGCCAGGGCGCCCGCGTTGGCGTCGACAGTCGCGTCGTAGTCGATCACCTCGGTGTCGGCCAGCCCGTAGGCTTCGCGGGTCAGGTCGATGTTGCGCTGGATGTACTCGCGCTCAAGGGTCTGCTCCGAGGGAACAACCTGGTAGCGCTGGACGATCCAGGGGTACACGCCGCCGGCAACAATCGCGGTGATGACCAGCATGGCCGTGCCGATGATGGGCAGGCGCCAGCGGCCGATGATCGCGGAGAGGATGAACAGCACCGCCACGATCACCGAGGCGACGGCGAGGATCGCCTTCGTCGGGATGACGGCGTTGACGTCCGTGTACAGCGCGCCGGTCCAGGAGCCGGAGGTGCTCAGGAGGGTGTTGTAGCGGTCAAGCCAGAAGTTCACGGCCTGCAGCAGCAGGAAGGAAGCGGCAATCACGGCAATGTGGATACGTGCCGGGCGGCTGACGAAGACGCCCTTCTCCTCCAGGCGGATACCGCCGTAGAGGTAGTGGGTGAGCAGTCCGGCGATGCCGCTGATCACGACGACTGAAATCAGGAAACCGACGATGAAACCAATGAACGGCAGCGTGTTCAGGTAGAAGCTGAAGTCCATGTTGAACTCGGGGTCGGTCTGCCCGAAGTCCTTGCGGTTGAAGAACAGCAGCGCCTGCTCCCACATGGCCATGGCGGCCGTGCCGGCGAATCCGCCCACCACTACCGGAATACCGATCATCAGGAGCTTGCGGACGGGCTCAAGCTGGGCCTGGTAGCGGTTCAGGTTGTCCTGCAGCGCGCTGTCCGGGGCGTAGATCGGCCGGGAGGAGTACGCGGCGCGGATGCTGAAGTAGACGCAGACGGACATGACCACGAAGGCCGCCGCAAAGAGGGCGATCCGGGTCAGGTTCTCCTTGACGAAGACTTCAAGGAAGCCGAGCTGGTTGTACCAGAGCACGTCGGCGTAGACCTGGGAGAAGTAGACAAACCCGATCACCAGTACGGCGACGACGATCAGGGTGGCAATCAGCGGGCTGCGCCGCCGACGGGTGGTGCTGGGGCTCGGTCGGGAAAATGGGCCATTAGGTCCGGAAGTCACAGTTACCTCATCGTTCGGTACGTCGGCTCACGGCACCTGCGACAGCTCGGCGAGTTACGGATCTGCTGCCTCGGTAGCAAAGCAACTAACGACCCCTGTGTCCGACGGCCTGCCCGTTTCTTGCCGTGGTTCCTTATTCTGCCCTGTTAATCCCGCGCACTGCCACTTATAAGGCACCGGCGAACGAACCTTATTAGGATCGTGATTCGATCCGGAGGCCCGGCAGCCGTCTGCCGGGGCTTCAGCCGGCGTCCGTGCAGCGTGCCAGGCCGTCCGCGCCGCGGCCCGAGGCAAGGGTCTCCACGGCGGTGAGGGCCTCGTCAAGGGTCTCCACGCTGACTACCTCCAGTCCTTCGGGAATGTTTCCGACGACGTCGTCGCAGTTGGCCTTCGGTGCGAGGAAGAATTCCGCGCCGGAGTCAGCCGCACCCACCATCTTCTGTTCGATGCCGCCGATTGGCCCCACCTGGCCGTCGGCGTCGATGGTTCCGGTGCCCGCAAAGCTGCGGCCCTGGGTCAGCTCCCCCGGGGTCAGCTTGTCGATGATTCCCAGGGCGAACATCATTCCCGCGGACGCGCCGCCAACGTTCTCCAGCGCAATGGCGACGTCGAACGGGAAGGTGTAGTCGATGCTCAGGTAGGCCCCCATCTGGTAGGTGCCGTTCTCCCCCAGCACCGGCGTCACCTCGACGGTCTGTTCAGTCCCGTCCCGGCGGATGGCGATCCGGGCGGGCGAGCCTTCCGTCCCGTTCAGGGATTCGCGCAGCGATTCGACACCGGTCACCTCGGTGCCGTCCACCGACAGGAGGACGTCCCCGGTTTCAAGGACCCCCTCGGCGGGTGCGTCTTCCATGATGCCGGCGACTGAAAGTTCCTCGGTGAAGGGAATGTCCAGCTGGTCCAGGGCAGCCGCGACGGCTGACTCCTGGGAGGACGTCATGGCTGCGGCGTTGCCTTCCTGGATCTCCCCGCGGGTAGTTCCGTGCGGATAAACGAAGTCCACCGGCAGTACGGCATCCTCGGGATTGAGCCAGGACGCAACTACCTCGCCCATGTTCACGGCACCGTTGGGGCCGCCGGACACAAACACGGTGGTCAGCGCCAACTCCCCGGCAGTGGGATAGGTCTGCTCGCCGTCGATGGTGATGAGCGGGCTGTCACCGATTTCCCCGATGGTGTTGAAAGTGGGGCCGGGCGATTCCAGGACGAAGGGTGCTGGAATGACCAGCCCGGCAGCGCCCAGGGCGAGGGAGGTTCCCCCGGCCACCAGCAGTGCCCGCCGGCGCGGCGACCGCCGTGACGGCCGCGCGGCTGCAGCCGGGATGCCGCTTCCGGCGCCTTCCGTCTCGTTACCAGCGGAGGATTCATCGTTCGGGGAACGCAATCGGCTGTCCTTTCCTGCGGCGCCTGGCCGGTACCCGGCCGGGCGCCGGGATGGGGAAGATAATCAACGCCGTGGAACGGCCGGTTTTCCCGGCCCTGCACGATGTCTTGGGCCATTCTCCCACGTGCTCCTTTGCCAACAGCGAACGGATCCGGTGAATGCGGGACAGTGCCCTGTTCGGCCCGGTAACGTGGGAATCCACGCAGCCGGTGACCCACTGGCTGCCAATGCACTAGAACTTCCACAGGACCGGTGGTACCCATGAGCTCAAATCCCTCTGACCACGGGGACACTCCCCAGGATCCGCTGTCCGAGATGCTCGCCCGCCTCTTTGGCGGCGGACAGGCCGGGGGCATTGATCCCCAGGAGCTGGCCAAGGCCGCCGGACTCCCCTCGGACCCCAACGCCATGGCCATGATCTTCCAGCAGGTCCAGGCGATGTTCAGTGCCCCGTCCGAAGGGCCGGTCAACTGGCAGCTGGCGAAGGACAACGCCCGGCGGGTCGCGGCAGCCGGCGGGGACCCCTCCGTGACGCCGGGACAGGCAAAAGAGGTGGATGAAGCACTCCACGTTGCGCAGATGTGGCTCGATCCGGTGACTGACTTCCCCTCAACCACCAGCCTTGGCAGGGCATGGTCCCGCGCTGAGTGGGTGGAGGCCACCATGGATTCATGGCGCCGTCTGACCGAGCCCGTGGCCGTGAGCATCTCCCAGGCCCTGTCCAACGCCATCACCACCCAGATGCCCGAGGAGATGAAGTCCATGATGGGCGGCGCTTCCTCCATGCTGGCAAACATGGGCGGGGCAATGTTCGGCATCCAGCTGGGACAGGCCGTGGGCGCACTGTCCCGGGAAGTGCTCAGCTCCACTGACATTGGCCTCCCCCTCGCCGAGGGCACCATGGCACTCCTGCCCGCCAACGTCACTGCGTTCGGCGAGGGCCTGGATGTCCCCGACGCCGAGGTGCGCCTGTACCTGGCAGTCCGCGAAGCAGCCCATGCCCGGCTGTTCGCCCATGCACCCTGGCTGGCCCCGCATCTGTTCGGCATCATCGAGAGCTACGCACGCGGCATCCACATTGACATGTCCAAGATCGAAGACGTGGCCCGGGACATCGATCCGGCCAATCCGGAATCGATCCAGGAAGCACTGGCCGGCGGAGTCTTCCAGCCCGAGCGCACCCCGGCCCAGGCCGCGGCACTCGAACGGCTCGAAACCGCCCTGGCACTGGTTGAGGGCTGGGTGGATGAGGTCACCGCTGCGGCAACCTCGAACCTTCCCTCCGCGGAAGCCCTGCGGGAAATGATCCGCCGCCGCCGCGCCAGCGGCGGCCCGGCCGAGCACACGTTCGCGTCACTGGTAGGCCTCGAGCTGCGACCGCGCAGGCTGCGCGATGCATCCGCACTCTGGGCGCTCCTGCGCGAAGAGCGCGGCATCGACGGACGTGACGCAATCTGGCAGCACCCGGACCTCATGCCCACCTCCGAGGACCTGGACGATCCGGCCGGTTTCGGTAAGCGCCGGGAACTGCTCGATGCGTCGGATTCCGACGTCGACGCCGCCCTGCGCCGCCTGCTTGAGGGCGGATTCAACGAACCCCAGGCAGACGAAGCCGCCGACGGCAGCAGTTCTGCTGACGCTTCCGGGGACGCAACGGAGCCCGGAGGAGATCCCGGCGAAGATGAGCCGGGCAGCGACGGCGGCGGGAAAGCCGGGCCGGCTGCCTAGCCCTCGGCCATGTCACCCTTGAGCCCCCGGGCACTGGCATAGGCCGCGCCTGACAGGTAGGCCTTCGCTGTCTCCGTGTGGGGGTAGGACTCAAGCAGGCGCCAGAACCTTGGGCCGTGCGACGGCTCAAGCAGGTGTGCCAGCTCGTGCAGCAGCACGTAGTCCACTACCCAGCCGGGCATGCCTATCAGCTTGTCCGAGAGCCTGATCGTTCCCCGCGCAGGCGTCGCCGAGCCCCAGCGCGAGTTCTGGTTGGCCACCCAGCGCACGGAGACGGGCCGCGCGGCGCCGTTGAGGTACCGCCGGGACAGCTCTGCCGCGCGTTCTTCCAGCCCTGAGCCGCCTGCCGCGGGATCGGCCGCCGGAGCCCCCGCCGTCCGGGTCTCCAGTTTGTCCACCATGCGCTGCACCCACTCCGCCTCCTGCTTCTTGGTGAAGTGTGCGGGGATTGAAACGACGGCGACGCCGTCACGGAACACGGCATTCACCGTCCGCTTCCGGCGTGCCGAACGCCGGACTTCGATGGGCAGTCCGGCCCGTGTGGTGGCGGGAACAGATGGAGAAGGCATGTCTCCACAGTATTCTCCGCCGCCGACCCTTCGGAAACCTGTGGAAAACTCCCTCGCTCCGATCGCGTCCGTGCTTACATGGTGCCCCGGCACAAGCACATGACCGAAGGAGACGGTATGCGGATCAACCCGGGTATCTACGTCCTGGACCTCGGTCCTGACCGCAGGCAGTTTGGGCTTGGTGAAGGTGCCCTTCTGCTGGCCGGGCTGACCCCCGGGGACCACGCGTTCATCAACGCCCTGCGGCGGGGCGTGCCCGACGGCGCGGAACCGGCGGCCGGAGCCGCAGCCGGACTGGACGGACAGCGGCAGGAACAGCTGCTCCGGGTGCTGGCCCCTGTGCTCCTGGCGCAGCCCGAGAGGGGACGCGTCCTTCCGCCGCTGCGCGAGGAACGCCTGCGGCCCGACGCCGAACGCCTCTCCGCCGTCTACGGCCGGGATGCCCTGGATCCGCTCGCGCTGCGTGGTGCCGCCGTCGTGGAGCTGCTGGGTCTGGGACGGTGCGGGGCCCTGGCGGCAAGGATCCTCGCTGCTGCCGGGATTGGCACCGTGCTGCTGGGCGATCCGGCCGTTGTCTCCCCCAGCGACGTCGGCCCTGCATATGCCCTCACTGACATTGGCATGCCGCGCTACCAGGCCGTAAAGAGGCAGCTCTACCGGATCGATCCGACGGTGCGCGTCCTGCAGGTTCCCTGGCCGGCCAGCGGTCCGCGGAGTGCTGCCAACCTAACCATCCTCGCGTCGGACCAGCCCGCGCCGCGGCATACGCCGTCTGCGGGCCAGCTTGAGCACCCGCACCTGGCGGTGGCTGTCCAGCAGTACGGATACCAGGTGGGACCACTCGTAGTTCCGGGAACGACGCCGTGCCTGGGCTGCCTGGACAGGCACCGGGGCGACGCGGATCCGGGCTGGTATGCATCGGCGGCCGTGCTGTCTGCCGATGCGCGGGAGGCCTCCCGGGACGCAGGTCCCGGAGGCGAGGAAACGGCATCGGCGGCCTTGGCGGCGTCAGCGGCCGCCGCGCAGGCACTGGGCTTCATCGACGGCGTTGCCCAACCCGTCACGTGGTCCGCGGTGCTCCAGCTCCGCGCCGCTGACGGCCATGTGGGCCTTGAGTCCCTCGATTTCCATCCCGGCTGCGGATGCCGGCTGCAGTCTGCCGCTGCGGCCTAAACCGGGCAGGTTGGCAGCCGGCCCCGAGTCAGAGCTGGGGGCTCTGGGCCAGGACCTGCAGCACGGCCTCACCGTAGCGTTCAAGCTTGGACGGGCCAACACCGGGCAGCGTCGCCAGCCGGTTCAGGGTCGGCGGCTTGTCTTCGGCAATCGCAACGAGCGTGGCGTCGGTAAAGACCACGAAAGCCGGAACCCCGGATTCAGCAGCGGCCTCCCGCCGCCACTCGCGCAGAGCTTCGAATGTGGCTTCGTCATACGTTGCCGGGCAGTCCCCGCAGCGGCCCATCTTGCGTTCGGCCCCGCTGGTAAGGAGGGATCCGCAGACGCGGCACTTGGCCGGTCCCGTGACTTTCTTCCGTGTCTGCCGTGCCTGACGGGGCGCACCGGCGTCGCGGGCAGTGTTCGGACGAAGTCCGTCAAGGAACCGGGACGGCTTGCGGTTGGCCCTGCCGCCGGGGGTTCGGGCGGTGGACCAGGAGAGGGAGAGGTGCACGCGCGCACGGGTGATGCCCACATACAGCAGGCGCCGTTCCTCATCGACGGCAGCGGGTGTGTCCGCGAAGGAAATCGGCATGAGGCCCTCGCTCAGGCCGACCAGGAACACGGCGTCCCATTCGAGGCCCTTGGCGGAATGCAGGCTGGCGAGGGTCACTCCCTGGACCTTTGGGGCATGCTGGGCCGCGGCCCGCTCCTCGAGTTCGGCGGTGAAGTCAGCCAGTGTGAAGATGCTGTCCGGGTCCTGGGTCCGGTTGGCGTGGAGTTCGTCAGCGAGCGCGACGAGGGCTGCCAGCGATTCCCACTTTTCCCGGGTTGCCCCTCCCCCGGCGGGCGGGTCAGTGGTGTACCCGAGGTTGGCCAGGATATCCCGCACCAGCTGCGGCACCGGTTCGTTGCCCACTGACCGGGCTGCGGCACGGAGCTGGAGCATGGCATCACGCACTTCGCGGCGGGCAAAGAACCGCTCTCCGCCGCGCAGCTGGTACCCGATCCCAGCACTGGCCAAAGCCTGTTCGTAGGCTTCCGACTGCCCGTTCGTGCGGAACAGGACGGCGATCTGGCTGGCCTCAACGCCGTTGTCAAGCAGCTTGCGGATGCGTCCGGCAACGTACGCCGCTTCGGCTTCGTCATCGGAGCACTCCGTGAAGACCGGCTCAGGGCCTGCGGGGCGCTGGGCGATGAGTTCCAGCGGTTCCGGCCACGGCGGCGCGTTCCGCGAGCGCTCGCCCTCGGCGGTTCGGGCAGCCAGGATGCGGTTCGCGAGATTCACCACCTGCGGGGTGGAGCGGTAATCGCGCACCAGCTTGACGACGTCGGCGCCCGGGAAACGGCGGGTGAACTCGAGCAGGTGCCGCGAGGTTGCCCCGGTGAAGGAGTAGATGGTCTGGCTCGCATCGCCCACCACGCAGAGTTCGTCCCGCTCCCCCAGCCACAGGTCCAGCAGCCGCTGCTGGAGCGGGGAGACGTCCTGGTACTCGTCAACCACGAAGTGGCGGTACTGGTCCCGGACAGTCGCCGCTACCCGCTGGTCCTCCTGCAGGATGCCCACAATGATCAGCAGGACATCCTCGAAGTCGATGACGTTGCGGTCCACCTTGACATCCTCGTAGGACTGGAAGATGCGGGAGACGGTGGTCAGATCGAATCCGGCAGGAGCATCCCTGCCTGCCGCGGCACGCACATAGCTGTCCGGCGTGAGCATGGAAACTTTGGCCCACTCGATTTCGGCGGCGACATCGCGGATCGCCGCGCGGTCAGTGGAGAGCCGGAGCCTGCGGGCTGCCTCGGCGATCAGCTGGGCTTTGTGGTCCAGAAGCCCCGGGAGCGGACCGCCGACAGTCTGCGGCCAGAAGTACTGCAACTGCTTCAGCGCCGCCGCGTGGAAGGTCTTGGCCTGCACTCCGCCGGCGCCGAGGTCCCGCAGGCGGGTGCGCATCTCTGCCGCAGCGCGTGCCGTGAAGGTAACGGCAAGTACCTGCTGCGGCTTGTAGAGGCCGGAGTGGACGCCGTAAGCCATCCGGTGCGTGATGGCCCGGGTCTTGCCGGTGCCGGCGCCTGCCAGCACACACAGCGGACCGGTGAGCGAGGTTGCAACTTCCCGCTGCTCGTCGTCGAGCCCCGCGAGGATACGGGCTTCAAGTGTGTCTACTGTCATTCCCCGGCCTCCGGCTCCGGAACGGGTCCGCCGTACCAGCGGTCAATCAAGTTCCGGGCAATCGAGATGGAGGACGGTATGCCGACTTCACCGGCGGCAACGGCCTCGGTGAGTTCCCTGCGTGTGAACCAGCGGACATCTGCCATTTCGACGCCGTCGGCCTGCGGCTCAGTGCCGTCCGCCTCGGCACAGAATCCCAGCATCAGCGAACACGGAAACGGCCACGGCTGGGAGCCCAGGTACTGCGGATTCCGAACAACGACGGCGGATTCCTCCGCCACCTCGCGGATCGCTGCGGCTTCCAGCGACTCCCCCGGTTCAACGAAGCCGGCAAGGGTCGAATAGCGGTTGCCCGGCCAGGCTGCGGCGCGGCCCAGGAGGATCCGGTCCGCTGGGTCGGTCACGGCGACGATGATGGCGGGATCCGTGCGTGGGAAGTGCTGGCTGCCGTCTTCGGTGCAGCGGCGGACCCAGCCGCCCTGTTCCATCCGGGTAGGGGCGCCGCAGCGCGGGCAGTGGGTATGGGTGGCATGCCAGTTGGCGACGGCGCAGGCCTCGACGAACAGTCCCGCATCCAATGAACCAAGAATGACCGCGACGTCCCGCAGGCCTGCCCACCTGGCACCGGCGCGTTCCATGGCAGGGTCGGGCTCGGCCAGGGTCACCATAACGATGTCCGCGCCCGCGGGAACCGTGCCGTCCTCCAGCGTCCGGCCAAGGTATACCGGTTCCTCGCCGAACCCGTCCGGCCCTGGAGGGTCCAGCACCAGGGCGTCCTCGCGGACAAGGGCCTTGCCCAGGGAGAAATACAGGACGCGGGTAGTTTCAAGGTCCCGGATTTCCGCGAAGAGTTCCTCGGAGGTCCTGCGCTCACTGCCGCGGTCGATGGCGCCCCGCGCAAGCGGCAGCCGTCCAAGCTGCGGGGATTCTGGCGTGCGTAACGGACTGCTCATACCCCTACCGTACTTACTGCGGGACCCCAATCAGAAAGCCGTCCGCTGCCGGTGGATACCCGGGTGCCAAACCCTGAGTTTTTCCTCACGCTCTTCCGACTCGCCGGGTGCCTATGGGTTACTCCCAACACATCTGCCCCTACGGTTGAAGGTGTGAAACGCACACCCATGGAATTGGCAGCCCTGGCCAGCGCCGCCGTACCCGCGCTGGCGCTTACCGGCGTGGCCGGTTCGCCCGACGACGCCGCGGACTTCGATTCCGCTCTCCTCGTGGACGACGCCGGCAAACAGTGGCGGGTGCGTTCGCCCAAGCACGTTGAGGCCAGCATGCGCCTGGAGACCGAGCTGCTGGTCCTGCGTGCCTTCGTTCCCGGCGTCCGGGCGGAACTGCCCTTCGCCCTCCCCTACGTTGCCGGCACCGTCCGCCAGGGCCAGCTGTGCACTTTCGTGTATTCCCACCTGCCCGGCTCCACCCGGGACATAGACGAACTTGCCGGCGGCGGGGCCGAACTGGCAGCAGACATTGGCCGCACCATGGCTGCGATCCATGCCCTGCCGCAGTCGCTGGTGAACAACGCGGACCTGCCCAGCTACACCGCCAACGAGTTCCGTCAGCGCAAGCTCAACGAACTGGACCAGGCTGCGACGACCGGCAAGATCCCGGCGACCCTGCTGCGCCGCTGGGAGCACGCCCTGGAAGACGTGGCGCTGTGGCGCTTTAGCCCCACCGTGGTGCACGGAGACCTGCACGAGGACAACCTGCTGGTCTCGGGAGGACGGGTCAGCGCGGTGAACGGCTGGACCGACCTGCGGATCGGCGATCCCGCCGACGATTTCGCCTGGCTGATCGCGGCGAACAATTCCGGTTTCACGGACACCGTCCACCACGCATACGTCGAGGCACGGCCCGACGCCGTTGATCCCCACCTGATCAGGCGCGCCGCCCTGTCAGCGGAGTTCGCCCTGGCCCAGTGGCTGGTGCGCGGCATCGCTGCCGAGAACCAGTCAATGGTTGAAGAGGCCGAGGAGATGCTGGCCACCCTGGAGGCGGACATCCTCGAGCAGGAAGCTGCCGAGCAGGAAGCTGCTGATGCTCCCGTGGCGCCGGCGGACTCGGCGGTGCCGTCCGCTGCTCCGGCGGCAACCCCGGCCCCCGGAGCAACCCCGGCCAGCGGACCAACCGCGGCCGTTGCGGCCCCGGCCGGTAACGCGGGTCCCGTTGACCAGGACAGCGGCCGAGGCGGAAAGGTGAGCGTTGCTCCTATTCCGGAACCGAAGGCAGCTGAAGCTCCTGCCCAGGAAGCCGATACGAAGGACGCGTCCGTTTCTGCCGCATCCCCCGGCAGCCCCGAGCAACGCGGAACAACGGATGCTGCGGCTCCCGTTCCGTCCGGGTCCGGCAGCGCCGCTGCCGAGGCCGAGCCGGCAACGTCGGCACTTCCGCTGCTCTCCGAGAGCGCGGGCACCGGGACGGATGCGGAGGCCGGTCCGGCCACCGCAGACAGCAAGGACGCCGCGAAGCCCTAGGACACATCAGCACGAGCGGCTGCCCCCTCTATCCTTTACACAAAAACCCGCCTGCCGCCGCAGGCGGGTTTTTGTGTGCAATGAAACTGATGCGAACCGGCGCTTGACCCTCCCGGGGTTGTGTGGTTACTTAGTCAAGTAATTAACCAGCGAAGGTGAGCAGGATTCAGTGATCGATGACAGCAAGCCGATCTTCCAGCAGATCGCCGAGCGGATCGAAGGGGACATCCTCGACGGAGTGCTCCCTGAAGAGGGCCAGGTGCCCTCAACCAATGAGTTCGCGGCGTTCTACCGGATCAATCCGGCTACGGCCGCCAAGGGTGTGAACCTGCTGGTTGAGAAAGGGCTGCTCTACAAACGCCGCGGAATTGGAATGTTCGTGGCACCCGGCGCCCGGGAAACCGTCCTCGCCAAGCGGCAGGACCAGTTCTACCGCCAGTACGTACAGCCTCTCCATAGCGAAGCCCGGAAGCTCGGGATCGGAGTGGAGGAACTTACCGCCCTCATCCATCGCAGTGCCGCTGAACACGAAGGGACCCCGGCACCATGAACGTCATAGAAACCCGCGGGCTAACGCGCCGCTACAAGGACCAGCTGGCCCTTGACGACGTCAATCTCGACATCGCCCCAAACCGCATCTACGGGCTCCTGGGCCGCAACGGCGCGGGGAAGACCACCCTGATGTCCATCCTGACCGCCCAGGGATTTGCCAGCTCAGGGGAAGTCCGGGTATTCGGCGGAAACCCGTTCGAGAACGAGCAGATCCTCTCCCGGCTGTGCTTCGTGCGGGAGTCGCAGAAATACCCGGACGACTTCACTATCAGGAACGCCCTCGACGCCGCGTCCCTCTTCTTCCCGAACTGGGACGCGCCGCTGGCCGACCGCCTGCTGGAAGACTTCCAGCTGCCCAACCCCAAGAAACACCGGATCAAGAAACTCTCACGCGGACAGCTCTCAGCGGTGGGCGTGATCATCGGGCTGGCCTCGCGTGCCGAGCTGACATTCTTCGACGAACCGTACCTTGGCCTGGATGCCGTGGCACGCCAGCTCTTTTACGACCGCCTGCTCACCGATTTCGCGGACCATCCGCGCACCATCATTCTGTCCTCACACCTGATCGATGAGGTGGCCAACCTCCTGGAGCACGTCATCGTCATCGACCGCGGCCGGATCGTGATGGATGACGAGGTAGAGGCCATCACGGGCTCTGCCTTCGCGGTAGCCGGAAAATCAACCGTCGTGGAGGAGTTCGTTGCCGGACGGCCCGTTCTGCACCGCGAGGGGCTCGGGGCGCTCGCCTCGGTCACGGTTGATGCACCGCTGCAGGCCGGAGACAGGGAGAGGGCGGAGTCCCTGGGACTCGAACTTGCACCAGTCTCGCTGCAGCAGCTGATCATCCGACGGACCCTCAAAGCCAACGAACGCTTCGGTTCCCCCGCCGCAGCGGACACGAACGTGGAGGTGGCACGATGAACCGCGCCTGGGCCGTTGCCCGCATGCAGATGGTGAACAAGTGGATCTATCTTGGCGTCCCGGCGATTGTGCTCGTGGCCTCCACCGGGCTGGCCCTGGCCATCCTGGCCATCATTCCGAATGACGACGGCGCCACCCGGCTCGCCTTCTCCGGCCAGGCCCTGATGTGGTACTTCCTCGCCATCGGCGTGCAGTCGATGATGCTGGCTTTCCCCTTCTCACAGGCAATGAGCGTGAGCCGCCGTTCGTTTTACCTGGGGACGCTGGGGCTGTACACCGCACTGTCGATGGCCGTGGGCGTCATTTACTGGCTGCTGGGCCTGGCGGAGCAGGCTACCAACGGCTGGGGCGTGGACGGGCATATCTTCGCCCTTCCCTGGATCGCTGAATCGCCCTGGTTTGCGCAGATCCTGCTCTACTTCGCCCTGACAATCCTGCTGTTCATGTTCGGGTTCTGGTTCGCTACCGTGTACCAGCGCTGGCGGGTTCTTGGCCTGGTAGCGTCCCTGACCGCCTTCGGTCTTCTCATTCTCGGTGGAGTGGCGGTGGCCACGTGGACGGATTCCTGGACGGCCGTGGGCGCCTGGTTCGTCCAGCTCACGCCGCTTGCCCTCACCGGTTGGCTGCTGCTCGCCGGGGTTGTCCTGGCAGCGGGCTCCTACGGCACACTCCGCAGGGCCACTCCCTAGGCACGTTTCCGGCAACACATGACAGTGCCGCCGTCCTTGCCGGACGGCGGCACTGTCATGTGTCAGGCCGTTCCCTGCCCGGCCGAGTCGATAATGATCCGCTCCAGCTCGGTTTCCCCCAGCAGGTTGTGCGGACGGATGACCTTGTCCGCGGCCACATAGTAGAACGCTGCACGCACCTTCTCCAGGGGAACGTCCTTCAGCCGGGACCAGGCCAGCCGGTATACCGCCAGCTGCACCGAGCGGACCGCGAGCTTTTCCTTCGATGGCGGAGCGCCGGTCTTCCAGTCGATCAGGTCCCAGCCGCCGTCCTCATCCTGGAAGACTGCATCGATGCGGCCGCGGACCACCACTGAATTCACCCGCGTTTCGACGGGGACCTCAATGTAGGCAGGGGTTCGGGACGCCCATTCAGATGCTTCGAAGGTGGCCACCATGTCGTCGAGCTGGTAAGCCTCGTCCACATACGCGTCGGCTGCACCCGGGTACTCGTCAATGTCCAGCATGCCGCTGCGGCCGAAGTACTCCTCGATCCACGCGTGGAACGCGGTTCCCTTGCGTGCCGCCATTCCCGGTTCGCGCGGGACGGGGCGGCGCAGCTGGCGTGTGACGGCCCCAGGATCGTCCTGCAGGTCCACGAGCATGGAGGCCGAGATGTGGGCAGGGAGTTCAACGTCCATCACCTCGTTGGGGGCATGGTGCCGCGCCAGGACGAGTTCAACGTCCCTGCCCCAGCGCCGGGGTTCGAAGACACCCTCAGCTTCTACGTTGCCGGAACCGGGCTGCTCGCCGGCCGCGGTGTCTTCGAGGTCAAGAGCGATCTGCGCCGGGGCAGCAGCTGCGGCGAGGACCGCCGCTGCTGCCGCTTCCATCGCTGTCCGCCGCTGCGCCGGTAGCGGGTCCTTGGGCCAGCTGGCCCGCTCCGTTACTGCATTGGCAGGGTTCTCATCCCCCTGGTCTTCCGGTTCGAGCCAGGACAGCAGATGAAATCCGGGCGCACCGGACTTGCCGAGCTCATACAATTCAAGCTGGTAGCGCGAGGCCTCGGTGGGTTTGCTCCGTCCACCGCCCCAGGCACTTGAGGTGCAGAAGAGAATGTCCTTCGCGCGGGTGAACGCCACGTACGCGAGGCGCCGCTCTTCACGCTCCGCATGGGCCCGGGCGTCGTCCGCAAAAAGCTTCTCCGCGTCCAGCCAGGACTTCTGGTCCGGCTGCTCCCAGTCCCACTGCGGCAGGTCCGGCCCGTCACCGCGCAGGTTCCACGGAACAGCGGCGTTGCCGCTGCTCCAGCGCGAGTCCTTGTCATTCGGGAACTGGCCCTCGGAAAGACCGGGCACGGCTACCACATCCCATTCCAGGCCCTTGGAGGCGTGCACGGTCAGCAGCTGGACAGCCTCCCGCGAGGTTTCCAGCGCGGTGACGGGAAGCCCGTTCTCCTCCTCGTCCGCTACTTCCAGCCAGGCCAGGAACGCGGCCAGGTCCACGCGGTCTGCTGAGGCGCTGAAGGTCGCGGCAGCGTCAATGAAGGCATCGAGGTTCCGCCGGGATTCGTGGATGCTGATGCCGGGCTTGGCCGCAACCTCAATGTCCAGCAGGATGCGCCGCTCCACTTCGCCGATGAGGGTCGTGAGGTCCTCCCCCACATAAGCGCGCAGCTCCCGCAGCTCGTCCCGCAGCAGGCCCAGCCGTTCCAACCCCTCGGGCGTGAGCGAGCGGCCAGCGCTGGAGGTCCATCCGGGCTTCGGCAGGTAGTCCACCGCCTCAACCAGGCTGCCGACCTCCGCAAGGTCGGTTTCGACGACGGCGGCACCGCCTTCGTCAGGTCCATGCACATCCGCGATTTCCCGAACGTTCATGGCGCGTTCGCGGACCCGGACGAGATGCCTTGACCAGTCGGCCAGGGCCATGAGGTCCGCGGGCCCAATGCGCCAGCGCGCCCCGGCAAGGATGCGGAGCATCGAATCGGAACGTCCGGGATCGCTCAGCACACGCAGTACGGCGAGCAGGTCGACGATCTCCGGTGTGGACAGCAGGCCGCCCAGGCCCACGATCTGCACGGGGACGCCCAGGTCTTCCAGCGCGCGGCGGATGGGGTCGAACTGTTTCTTGCCGCGGCACAGTACCGCCACCGTCGGCGGCAGCGTATTGCCCCGCCCGTCCGTCTCATGGCTCGGGTGCCGGAACCAGGAGTCACGGACGTTCGCGATCTGCGCGGCGAGGGCTTCGGCTTCGCCTATGCTCACCGTTCCGTCCGGAAGGGTCACCGTTTTCTCGCTGAGGTACCGGCCCAGGAACACGTCGCCCACGGGAGGTTTCGGCTTGGCCTCGAGTTCCGGAACGTCCAGCGGCGTCCTGGCCCCGGGCCACGGCGCGGGTTTGTTCAGCGGCCCGGAAACGGCGTTGGCGGCTGCCAGTATCGATGTCGAGTTCCGCCAGGCCACAGACAGGTTGGCGACGCCGGCGGGGGCCCGGCCGCCCTCGCGCAGGAACCGCGGGAAGTGTTCCCGGAACGTCCCGAGCTGGCCGGCAGAGGCACCGCGGAAACCGTAGATCGACTGGTGCGGATCGCCCACTGCCGTCACCGGAGTGCCGTCGCCGAACAAGGTAGAGAACAGCACCATCTGGGCGTGGGAGGTGTCCTGGAACTCGTCCAGCAGCACCACCTTGTACTTGGCGCGCTCCATTTCTGCAGCCTCGGGGATCTCCTTCGCTATCCGGGCGGCCAGGGCCACGAGGTCTCCGAAGTCCAGCTGCCGCCGCTCGGCCTTGGCCCGCTGGTAGGCCTCCACGAGTTCGGTCACTGAGATGCGGGTCTGGAGCTTGCCCACCAGGTCCCGAACACCTTTGGCAGCTGCCTTTGTCTTGCCTGCCTGGTACGGCAGCGCCAGCACCTGCTCCAGATGGGCCTGGATCTCGGCACGCACCTGGGCGGGAGTCAGGAGATGCTCGGCACACTCGGAGGCCATCTGCAGCACTGAGTTCACCAGCGTGGACTTCGCGGCGGTGAAGTGTTCGTAATCGCCGGTGTAGGCCTCCACCACTTCGTTGGCCAGCTGCCAGGACTGGGCGCCGCCCAGCATAACCGAATCACGCTCGACGCCGATCCGCAGGCCGTAGTCGTTCACGATTCCGTTGGCGTAGGAGTGATAGGTGGACACTGCCGCTTCGAGCTGGGCGTCCTTGCTTTCCTCGCCGAGTTTCCGTTCCAGCAGCCGCAGCCTGCCGCGGATGCGGCTTGCCAGCTCCCCTGCGGCCTTTCGCGTAAACGTCACGCCCAGGATCTGTTCCGGGGCCACCAGTTTGTTTGCGACCAGCCAGACAACGCGGTCTGCCATGGTCTTCGTCTTGCCGGACCCGGCGCCGGCCACCACCAGCAGGGGCTCAAGCGGCCCCTCGATGATCTTCCGCTGTGCGTCCGTGGGGTACTGCACGTCCTCCGACGGACCGTCATGGAGCATCTCCGCCAGCTGCCGGGCAGAGTACTGGGGCACGAACCCTGTGCCGGCCTCCACACTGCTGCTCACATCCAGCGTCATTCGGTGACCTGCTTTCCTTCGGTACACAGCGGACAGATTTCCGGCAGCCGGCAGCCGTGGCCGCCGTATCCGCTGCGGGCCGGATCATGAACGGTGTCGAACGTGCTGTCCGACATCAGGGCGGCAGCTTCTTCGATCATGGCCAGGGCACTCTTGTCCTCCGGACTCAGCGGAGGCTGTTCCTGGACGGACACGCCCTTGGCAGAGGTTCCCAGCTGCACCAGTGCCGCGCCTCCGGGAACTGCGGGAACGTCTTCCAGGGCGCCCTGCCGGACCGCTTCCTGATAGGCGGCCAGCTGCGGATGTCCCTCAAGGTCCGCCTTCCTGGGGGCAGATTTCCCGGTCTTGAGGTCCACGATGTAGCCCCGCCCGGCGGCGTCCTTTTCCAGCCGGTCGATTTGTCCGCGCAGCAGGGCTGTGCGGACTTCACCGCGCACCTCCACCGGAATGGATGCCTCGAAGTCTTTCTCGACGGCGGCCAGGCTCCGGCCACCCCTGCGCATTTCGATGACGTATTCCGCCAGTTTGCCCACCATGGCCTCGGCGCGCCTAAGGTCCATTTTGCCTTCCCAGGAATCCTTCATCCCCAGTGAGGGCCATCGTCGCCGGAGTTCCTCCGTGTACTCCGAACCGGTCGCATCAGGCATCTCCTGCGCGATCGCATGCACCAGTGTTCCCAGCGAACGGGCAAAGTCGGTGGCCTGTTCTCCGCCAACCGCTGAGACGAACCAGCTCAGCGGAGACTTGGTCACGGCGTCGACCTTTGAGGGCGAGACCGGTATCGGCGCCTCAGGGGGAAGCACCGGACCGGTGCTGGAGAGCGGCAGCAGGCCCCACCACGTGCGCGGGTGTGCACCAGGGACCGGCACGGGGTGCCGAAGCATACGCCCCAGGTGCTGCGCCGCTTCGCCGGCGTCCTCCGGATGGGTCAGGGCCTGCTGGGCGTGGGCCCGCAGTTCCGCTACCAGGGAGCGGAGGGTAAGCGGCCGCAGGACCTCCGTGCGGGCACGGACGGCCACGCCGTCGGGAAGCGGATCCACCAGGTCCAGGAACTGGGAAGGCTGCTCGTCCTCGGACGCCACGGCAGTGCAGACCAGCACATCGCGGGCACGGGAAAGCGCAGTGGAGAAGCTGCGCAGCTCGTCATACCTTGTGCCCTGCATCAGCGTTTGCGGGCTGCGGGTCCTGCGGTAATCGGTGTCGGGGAACTCGACGGCTGCCACCAGGTCTCCGCTGCCCAGCAGTTCGCCGCGCAGCCGGAGGTTGGGCCAGACACCTTCCTGAATGCCGGCGACGATCACCACCGGCCATTCCCGGCCGGCTGCGCTGGCCGGGGTCAGGAGTTCGACGGCGTCGCGCTGCTGTGCGCGTGCCGCCAGGGTATCCATAGGCAGCTCGGAACTGGTCAGGTAGTCCAGGAACTGCTCAGGCGTGGAGCCCGGCAACTGGTCTACGTAGCGTTCGGCTGTCTGGAACAGTGCCATGATCGCGTCCAGGTCCCGGTCGGCGCGGAGCCCCGCGGATCCTCCGGACAGCGCAGCTTCGGCCCACTTCTTCGACCAGCCGGACGTAGACCACAGGGCCCACAGCACGGTCTCGGCGGTGGCCCCAGGCTGCTCGGCCGCCTGTTTCCCGGCACGCAGCATGGCAGACAGCCGTTTCGCCGACCCGGCTTCCCAGCCCAGGCCGGCGAGCGCAAGCCCGGAATCGGAGAGCGGGTCCACCAGCGCTTCGACGAGCAGGGCGTCAGAGCTGCGCCCGCCCCCGGCCCGGAGTTCCTCGCGGCGCAGTGCCTGCCGCAGCCGGCGAAGATCCAGCGAACCTGCGCCGCCGATCCGCGAGGTCAGCAGGGAGACAGCCAGCTCGGGCGTCAGGAGGCCGGGGTCGAGCACCACGGCGAAAGCGTCCAGCAGGGGACGCACGGCGGCCTCGTCCCGGACAGCTTTTTCCGCCACCGGTACCCGCACCTCGATCCCCTGGCTGATCAGGTAACGCTGGATCCTGGCCAGCTGCCCGCCGGTCCGGACGATGACGGCGATGTCCTCAAGGCGGCGTCCGCGGAGCAGCTGCTCTTCGAGGATGCGCTGCGCCACATAGCGTTGTTCATGCATGGGCGAGTCCACCACGTGGGCCGTCGCTGACGCAGGAGTGGACGGAGCATTCCCGGCCCGTTCTGTGCCGTCACCGGCTGTGTCTTCGCCGCTGTCCGTGCGTCCAGCAGTGGTTCGCGCAGGGGCAAGGCCGGGAACCACGGAGATCCTGGAAGCTGTCCGGTGCCAGGCGGCGGCGACTGGCCCCGCCATCCGGTGCTGGGTACTGAGCACTGCGGTCCTCAGATCCGCGCCGAGCTCCTGCTCCAGAGTGCCGAGCAGCTCCGGGCGGGCTCCGCGGAACCCCTGGACGACCGTGTCCGGGCTGGCAGTGACGACGGCGTCGCGGTCTTTGGCCAGCACGCCGAGCAGGCGGTGGATGGCTCCGTTGGCTTCCTGCAGGTCGTCAACGAGGATCAGCTGGAGCCGGTTATGCTCGGCGGCCAGGAACTCCGGTTCGCTCAGAAGGATGTCCGTTGCGGTGGTGATGATCCCGGCGGGGTCGAACGCTTCGGGCATGCGAAGGTCCAGGACGTCCCGGTATTCGCCGTAGAGTGACGCCGCGGCAGCCCAGTCCTGCCTCCCGTAGCGGCGGCCAAGTTCCCGCAGCTCCTCCGGGGCCAGCCCAAGTTCGATCACGCGGTCGAAGAGCTGGCGGATTTCCTGCCGGAAGCCGCGGGTGCCCAGGGCGAGCGACAGGGACTCCGGCCAGGGCAGCTGGGGCACCCCGTTCTGTCCGTGCCCGCCCAGGAGTTCCTTGATGATGACGTCCTGTTCGGCACCGGAGAGCAGCTTGGGCGCGCGGGTGACATGCGGCAGCAGGCCCTCCGCTTTGGCCCGGCGGATGACGTCGAAAGCGTAGGAGGCCCAGGTGCGGGCCGGCGCAGCGCTGATGGTGCGCTCGAGCCGGGCAGAGAGCGCGTCACGCAGCGCTGCCGCCGCGAGGCGCGACGGCGCCAGCAGCAGCACACCGGCCGGATCCAGTCCTCCGCGCTCAATCCGCTGCACGGCGGTTTCGACCAGCACCGTGGACTTTCCGGTGCCGGGGGCGCCCAGGACCAGCAGCGGGCCGTTCCCGGCGGGACGCTCAACGGCGGCACGCTGGTCCGCGCTCAGATGCGGTGCGGGCAGGCCGGCCGCCGCGGGCGGAACCAGCCGCAGGTTGATGCTCATACCTCCACTTCACCATGCCCCGGTGACATTGCCCCGCCGGACTTCTCAGCGCCGGCCCTGGCCAGCGCCTCCCGGAGCGCATCGAGAGCTTCCCAACCGGCGTCGTCGGGCTGCCAGCGCGCCTCGCGGATACTCACGCGGTAGCCTGTTCCGTCCGGCTCCGCCTGCCCCCGCAGCGGCGTCCCTTCCTCCCGGTAGTGGGTCCAGGCACGGTGCCCGTGGCAGGCGGGCGGCTGACCGGATGCGCGGATCACGCGCCACCAGGGAACCGAATCTCCCGAGTGCGCCAGCGCCGAGCCGACCTGCCGGGGGCCTCCCGCGTCAAGCAGCTCGGCTATGTCTCCGTAGGCCAGCACCCGTCCCGGCGGAATGAGCGCAGCAACAGCCAGCACCGCCTCCGTATAGTCCTCCCGCATGCCTCCAGCTTAGCGACGCCCGGCGCGCTGATTCGGGGTTATGTCAGTGCCCGCCGGTAGGTTTATTTACATGTTGAGCTGGCACGAACTCCCCCGAGCGTCCTTCGACCTGGAAACCACGGGACGGGATCCCCAGCTGGCGCGGATCGTTACGGCGTCGATCATCCTGGTGGACGGGTCCGGGAACGTCCTCGCGCACCATGAGTGGCTGGTGGACCCCGGGGTCGAGATTCCGGCCGAGGCCGCCGCCATCCACGGCATCAGCACCGATAAGGCCCGCAGCGAAGGCATGCACGCCGCTGAGGCGGTCCGGCAGATCAGCACCGTCCTCGCGGACACGTTCGCTGCCGGAATTCCTGTTCTCGCGTTCAACGCCGCCTACGACTTCACGGTCCTCGCCCGGGAGGCGGAGCGGCACGGATGCACTGCGCCGACGCCGTTCCCCGTAATCGACCCCTACATCCTGGACAAGCAGGCAGACCGTTTCCGCCGTGGCAAGCGGACCCTGACGGCCATGGCCGAACACTATTCCGTGGCCTTCGAGAATGCCCACACGTCCGCCGCTGACGTCATGGCCACGTTGGCAGTGGGAGCCGCGGTGGCCGGCGCCTATCCGCTCATGGGCCAGGATGCCGGGACCATGCATGCCCTGCAGGTGCAGTGGGCCGCGGACCAGGCGGCCAGCTTTCAGGACTACCTCCGGCGTCGTGATCCGGAGGCGGTCATTGACGGCAGCTGGCCGCTGAAGCCCGCCCCGTCAGGCTCCCCCGCACCATTCGGGGCTGTGGATGCCCTGCGGATCGACCCCGTCCCGGCCGCGGCCGTGCCCGTCATAGCGGAGGAAAGCGGCGGCCAGCTGGTGCTCGAACTGGCCCCGTACTAGTCCAGCGCTGCTCCCCCGCCGCCGAAGACCGCTCGGATTTCAGGCTGCGGGCATTACCCGCGTAACATTGACCTATTCACGACAGTGTCAGGCGCTGATGGCGCCCGGGCGTGGTATCACGCGCCCCGTGTCACGCGATTGGCAGGCACTTCCCGCACAGCCGGGCCATTGGCGTCCCTTCCCCCGGACTGTTTCCTGCACGCATACAGCACCATCAACGTTGAGCAGACATTGAGGATGAATGATCACAGTTACTGACCTGCGTAAGGTCTACCGCCAGGGCTCCCGCGATGTAGTTGCCCTGGACGGGGTCAGCATGAGCGTGCCCAAGGGCTCGATTCACGGCATCATCGGCCACTCCGGTGCCGGCAAGTCCACGCTGGTCCGCTGCCTGACGCTGCTGGACCGCCCGACGTCGGGAACCGTCACCATTGACGGCCGGGAACTGACCAGCGTCAAGGATTCCGAAATCCGGCTGGCGCGCCGCCGGATCGGCATGGTGTTCCAGCACGCCAACCTGATGGACTCGCGCACAGCTTCGGCCAACATCGCCCACCCCCTGGAGCTTGTTGGCACCCCCAAGCGGGAGATCGACGAACGCGTCACGGAACTGCTGGCCCTGGTGGGACTGCAGGACTTTGCCGGGGCCTACCCGGCCCAGCTCTCCGGCGGGCAGAAGCAGCGGGTGGGTATCGCCCGCGCGCTTGCCGCCCACCCCGACGTCCTGCTCTGTGACGAACCGACCTCGGCCCTGGACCCCCGCACGACGGACGAGATCCTGGATCTGATCTCCGAGCTGACCAACCGGCTGGAACTGACCGTCCTGATCATCACGCACGAGATGAACGTGGTGAAGCGGATCTGCGATTCGGTCTCGCTGCTTGAAGCCGGACGCGTCGTTGAACACGGACCGCTCCAGGAGGTCGCCTCCCATCTGGGCGGACGCCTGGCGAAGGCCCTCATTCCGCTGCCTTCCACTCCCCCGGTGCCCGGCGGGCCCGTGGTGGAACTGCTGATGGTGGGCGAGCACGCCACCGAGCCGGTGCTCTCCGGACTCACCCGGCGCTTCGACACGGACGTCAATGTCCTGGCAGGAAGCGTCGAGACCCTTTCCGGACAGCGCTTCGGAAGGCTTCGTGTACAGCTTGATGAACGAATCGATATGGCTGCAGTCCAGGCCTACCTGGCCGGCCAGGGCGTCTCAGTGGAGGTGGCGGCATGAACCTGTTTGAAGAACTGGCCAACAACCCCGGCATCACCAAGGCCCTGCCCGAAGCCATCACCGACACCCTCCTGATGGTTGGGGTTTCCGGCTTCTTTACCGTGCTGATCGGCCTGCCGCTGGGTATCTTCCTGCATACCTCGGCCCCCGGCGGACTGCGGCCCATGCCGGTGACCAACCGGATCCTCTCCGACGTCATCGTCAACATCACCCGGTCCATCCCCTTCGCGATCCTGATGGTGATCCTGATCCCGTTCTCCCGGATCGTGACTGGTTCCTCCATCGGTCCCCTGGCTGCCTGTGTTCCGCTGAGCATCGGCACCATCCCCTTCTTCGCGCGGCTGGTCGAGACCTCCCTGCGTGACGTTGCGGGCGGGAAGATCGACGCCGCGCTGGTCATGGGTTCCACCCGGATGCAGGTGATCCGCAAGGTCCTGATGCCCGAAGCGCTGCCGGGCCTCGTGGCCGCCCTCACCACCACGCTGGTGACCCTGGTGGGATACTCCGCGATGGCCGGCATCATCGGCGGCGGTGGCCTGGGCCGGCTGGCGTACAACTACGGCGTGCAGCGGTTCGACACTGCGGTCATGGTGGTCACGATCGTGATCATTGTGGCAATCGTGCAGATCATCCAGCTTGCCGGAGACTTCGCAGCCCGCCGCGTGGACCACCGTTCCGCAGCAGGCGCCGGCCGCCGTCGTCGCCGTTCCTCCCGTGCTGCCGTGACCGCACCACCTGCCATGCCGGCAGGTGGTGCGGACTCCGCACAGACATCCGGGGATGCCAGGACCCGCGCCTGACGTCGCCACCCACAAGTTTCCCGTCCGGCGGCTGGCCGCCGGACGGGACCTGCAGCCAGTAGCCGCTAGCTGCACAACAACCTGCCTGTGACTCACCGGCAGGACCTTCGAAAGGAAACGCATCCGATGCGGAAAGCATTTTCACTCGTGGCCACCGGCGTGGCCGCGGCTCTGGCGCTGACGGCTTGCGGGGGTTCCGAATCCTCCTCCAGCGCTGTTGAGAGTCTCGATCCCGCCAACCCGGTCACCCTGACTGTCGGCGCGAGCCCGCAGCCGCACGCCGTCATCCTGGAGTACGTCGCGGACAACCTGGCTGCCGACGCCGGACTGGACCTCGAAGTAGTTCCCTTTGATGACTACGTGACCCCGAACATTTCGCTGGACGACGGCTCGATCGACGCCAACTACTTCCAGCATCTTTCTTACCTCGAAGCCCAGATCGCTGACCAGGGCTACGATTTCGAGCACGGTGAGGGCATCCACATTGAGCCCTACGCCGTGTTCAGCGAAAAGCATGAAGACATGGCGGACGTCGAAGACGGCGCCCGTGTTGCCATCACCAACGACCCGTCCAACCAGGCCCGGGCACTGAGCCTGCTTGAGGAAGCCGGCCTGCTGAAGGACGTTCCGGACGACGCCTCGGTCATCTCCCTGACCGACGAGCAGAACCCGATGAACCTGGACTTCGTGGAGAACCAGCCTGAACTGCTGGTCAACGACCTTTCCGACCCCACCGTGGACCTGGCCATCATCAACGGCAACTACATCCTTGATGCAGGGCTGAACACCGATGATGCCCTGCTGGTGGAGTCCCTCGAGAACAACCCGTACGCCAACCTGCTTGTCTGGAAGACCGGCAACAAGGACGCACGGATCGACAAGCTCGAAGAGCTGCTGCACTCCCCGGAGGTCAAGGCCTTCATCGAAGAGCAGTGGCCGAACGGTGACGTGACTCCGGCCTTCTAGCACCGGACCCCACCTCATCGAGATGACAGAAACTGCCCGTATCCGTCCGGATACGGGCAGTTTCTGTTATCTCGGCAGTTCAACCTGCCCGCATCGGCGCTAGCATGATGTCCATTGCCGAGTGGGAGGTGCAGCATGCCGCCGGTCATAGAAACCCGCGCGCTGACCAAGCGCTACGGGTCCCGCACCGCCGTCGACTCACTGGACCTGAAGGTCCAGCCGGGATGTGTCTTCGGGCTGATCGGCCCCAACGGTTCCGGCAAGACCACAACCCTGCGAATGCTCCTGGACATCATCCGGCCGTCGTCAGGCCAGGCCCTCGTCCTGGGGACTCCTCCCCGCTCCGGCGGCCCCGCCCTGCGGCGCCGGATCGGCTACATTCCCGGAGACCTCCGGCTCAGCAGCCGGGCCCGGGGACGGACAGTGCTGGAACACTTCGCGCAGATCAGCGCACCGGTTCCTGCCGGACGCGTTGGAACACTCGCTGAGCGTCTGGGCCTGGACCTTTCCCGCCCGGTTCGGACCCTGTCCAAGGGCAACCGGCAGAAGCTCGGCCTGGTACAGGCCTTTATGCATGACCCGGACCTGCTGGTCCTCGACGAGCCCACCAGCGGACTCGATCCGCTGGTCCAGCGCGAGTTCCTGGAAATGGTCGCCGAGGTGCGCACCTCAGGCCGCACCGTGCTGCTTAGCTCCCATGTCCTCAGCGAAATCCAACAAAGCGCTGACCAGGTTGCCGTCCTGTCGCTGGGCAAAGTGGTGGCGCAGGGGGACGTAGCCTCACTGCGCCTCAACCGCCTGCGCCATGTCAGGGCTTCACTGGCGCCGGCCAGTGGGACGGAGAAGATGCTGGAAAATGAACTCGCCGCCGCGGGACTGCGGGGAAGCGTCACCTGGCAGGCGGGCACTGCCCGTGTCCGCGGCACGCTCGACGGCGGCGTTGATGCCTTCATCAAGGTGCTCGCCCGGCACCGGATCCTGGACCTGTCGGTGGAAGAGCCGGACCTCGAGGAATCAGTACTGCAGCTGTACGGCGGCGCCGACGCCGCTGCCCGGGACGTGCAAAGGGGTCCGGGATGAGCCCGCCGGCAACCCTGGCTCCAAGGCCCCTGCCCATCTTCCGCAGGACGGTCATCGACACGTGGCGCTCCACGCTCGTCTGGACCCTGGCCCTTGCTGCCGTGCTGCTGCTGTACCTGCCGCTCTACCCCTCCATGAACGGCGCCGACATGCGCAGCCTGATCAGCTCGCTGCCTCCGGAGCTTGTCAATGCCCTCGGCTACGAGGACATCCTCTCCGGACCGGGCTACGTCCAGGCCACGTTTTTCGGGCTCCTGGGGTTCGTCCTCGTCACTGCCGCTGCGGTGTCCTGGGGCAGCACGGCAATAGCTGGTGCCGAGGAATCCGGACGGCTGGAACTCGTCCTTTCCCATGGCGTCGGCCGGGTTCACTATGCGCTGGAGACAGCGCTGGGGATCCTGACCAGGCTGCTCTGGTTTACCGTCTTGACGGCGGCGGTGGTGCTGGCCCTCAATGGCCCCTCCGAGCTCGGGCTGGACGCCGCAGACGTGGTGGCAGCGGAGGCGGCTTGGCTTGGACTGGGCTATTTGTCCGGAAGCGTTGCCATGGCAGCGGGTGCCCTCGCCGGCCGCCGGACCGTGGCCCTGGGCACCGCCGCCGGGGTAGCGGCTGCGGGGTACGTCATGAACGCGCTGGCGAACCAGAACCCGGACCTGGGCTGGCTGCGCAACCTTTCACCGTATTCCTGGGCCTACCGTAACGACCCTCTGGCGGAAGGCTTCGATGTCACCGGCCTGGGGCTGCTCGCCGCTGCCTGCGCTCTCTTCACGGCGTTGGCAGTGTGGGCGCTGAACCGCCGGGACGTCCTGGGCTAGCCGCCCTCATCGAGATAGCAGAAACTGCCCGTATCAGAGCTGATACGAGCAGTTTCTGTCATCTCGATGGGGGGGGTACTACGGCTGGGCGGCCGCTGCCGCTTTCGCTGCGGCCGGCAGGGCAGCGAGAATCCGGTCCATCGCGGCGTCGTCGTGCGCGCCGGAGAGGAACCAGGCCTCGAAGACGGACGGCGGCAGGTAGATCCCGGAATCCAGCATCGAGTGGAAGAACGGCTTGAAGCGGAACGCCTCCTGGGCCAGTGCGTCCGCGTAGTCGTGCACCCCGTGCTCCGCCGTGCCGAAGGCGATGCTGAAGAGGTTCCCGGCGCGCTGGACGCTGTGGTTCACGCCTTCTGCGGAGAGTGCCTCGGAGACAGCCTGGGACAGCTGCGCGGAGCGGGCGTCAATGTTCGCGTAGACCTCAGGCGTCGCAGCGGTGAGCGTGGCGACGCCGGCCGCCATGGCGATCGGGTTTCCGGAGAGTGTACCTGCCTGGTAGACCGGACCCAGCGGGGCCAGGTATTCCATGACGTCCGCGCGGCCGCCGAGGGCTGCCACGGGCATGCCGCCGCCAATGACCTTGCCGAAGGTGTAAAGGTCCGGCGCCCAGCCTTCCTTCTCCCCCGTCAGTCCCCAGTAGCCAGCCGGCGAGGTGCGGAAACCGGTGAGGACTTCATCCAGGATGAGCAGCGCGCCGTGGGAGGTGGTGATGCGGGACAGTGCGGCGTTGAAGCCCTCCGCCGGGGTGACCACGCCCATGTTGGCAGGCGCTGCTTCCGTGATGACTGCGGCAATATTCGCGCCGTGCTCGGCGAAGGCGGCCTCTACGGCAGCGACGTCGTTGTACGGCAGCACCAGGGTTTCCGCGGCCGTCGCTGCGGTGACGCCGGCAGAACCGGGAAGGGCCAGCGTGGCTACTCCGGAACCGGCGGAGGCCAGCAGGCCGTCGAGGTGTCCGTGGTAGCAGCCGGCGAACTTGATGACCAGGTTGCGGCCGGTGAAGCCGCGGGCCAGGCGGACTGCAGTCATGGTGGCTTCGGTGCCGGTGGAGACCATACGCAGCCGCTCGACGGGCTTCACACGGTCCATCACCAGGGCTGCAAGTTCGGCCTCGGCCGGCGTGGACGCTCCGAAGGAGAGCCCGCGGTCGACGGCTGAGTGCACCGCTGCCAGGACGTCCGGGTGGGAGTGGCCCACCAGGGCCGGACCCCAGGAGCAGACCAGGTCCACGTATTCGCGGCCTTCGGAGTCGGTAACGTACGGTCCTTTGGCGGACACCAGGAAGCGCGGGGTACCGCCAACGGAGCCGAATGCCCGCACGGGTGAGTTCACGCCGCCGGGCATCAGGGAACGGGCGCGGTCGAAGAGCTCTTCAGAGGAGACAGTCTGGGTCATTACTTGCTTTCCTTCAGCCAGGCGGCCAGCTCGGCGGCCCAGTACGTGAGAATGATGTTGGCGCCGGCACGCTTGATGCCGAGGACGGATTCTTCGATGGCGCGGCGGCGGTCGATCCAGCCGTTCGCAGCCGCAGCTTCGATCATCGCGTATTCACCGGAGATCTGGTAAGCCGCTACCGGAACCGGGGACATCGCGGCCACGTCGGCAAGGATGTCCAGGTAGCTCATGGCCGGCTTGACCATGACCATGTCGGCGCCTTCTTCGAGGTCCAGCTCCACTTCCAAAAGGGCCTCGCGACGGTTGGCGGCGTCCATCTGGTAGGTGCGGCGGTCGCCCTTGAGCTGCGAGTCCACTGCTTCGCGGAACGGGCCGTAGAACGCTGACGCGTATTTCGCGGCGTAGGCAATCACGGAGACGTCCTGGAACCCGGCTTCATCGAGGGCCTGCCGGATCACGGCAACCTGGCCGTCCATCATTCCGGAGGGGCCCAGTACGTGGGCCCCGGCACGCGCCTGTTCAACGGCCATCCGGCCGTAGATCTCAAGGGTTGTGTCATTGTCCACGACGCCGTTCGCATCCAGCACGCCGCAGTGGCCGTGGTCGGTGAACTCATCGAGGCAGACGTCGCTCATGATCACCAGGTCGTCTCCGACCTCGGCGCGCACATCCGCAATGGCCTTGTTCAGCACACCGTCCGGATCCGTACCGGCGCTGCCTGCGGCGTCGCGTTCTGCCGGAATGCCGAAGAGCATGATGCCGCCGACGCCGAGTTCCACAGCCTCAGCGGCAGCGCGCTTCAGGGTGTCGGTGGTGTGCTGCAGGACGCCGGGCATCGAGGTGATGGGGTTCGGCTCGGACAGGCCTTCGCGGATGAAGGCCGGAAGCACGAGCTCGGCAGGGTCCAGGCGGTATTCGGCGGTCATCCGCCGCATGGCCGGTTTGGTCCGCAGCCGGCGGGGGCGGTGCTGGGGGAAGCTCATGGCTGTTCTCTGCCTTCCGGGTCAGGGTGTTGAAAATTCTGGGCGGCACGTGCCGCTTCGACGGCGTCGGCTATGCCGGCGGGGGTGGGATGCTCTGCCGTGGCTGCCGCGGGATGTCCCAGGTGTGCCAGTTCGGCAGCCGTGGGGTCCCCGATGGCGACGAGCAGCGCGGTTCCATCCGGCCCGGCGTCACGGACAAACCGCCGCGCGGTGCTCGGGGAGGTGACGACGACGGCGTGGTTTCGGGCCGCTTCAGCGCCCCCTCGTGCCGCAGTCCAGGCGCGGTAGTCCGCGGGGCTCAGCACTTCCGCTCCGGGCGCGCCTGTCCGCGGCATGATCCGCTGCTCCTCGGGTGCCGGGTAGTCCACGGTTTCATAGGCAGGCACGGCAACAACGTCCCAGCCGGCGGCGGCCAGGGACGTCCGCAGGAAAGGATTGGCGATATCTGCCTGCGGCAGGAAAATGCGGTTCCGCCCAGGTCCCGGAGCGGGCCAAAGCGCAGCCAGACCGCGGGCAGACTGGTCCCCGGAGGGAAGGAGGTCCGGAACGATGCCCGCACTTTTCAGCGCCCGGGCCGTGCCCAAACCAACCGCAGCCACGCGGGTGCCGCGGCAGCGCACGGCCAATGAGCTCCCGGCAGCTTCGGCTGCAGCTCTGAGGGCCTGGACAGTAGTTGCGGAAGTAAGGATGATCCAATCGAATTCCCCCTGTCCGAGGCCGCGCAGGCCCTCGGACACCGGTCCGGTGTCCGAGGGCCGCCGGAAATCGATCAGTGGCATCAGCCGCACGGAGGCACCGCGGGAGCGCAGTTCCCCTGCCATGGGTCCGGCACGGTCCGGGGAACGCAGCAGGACAACCTCCGCGCCGGCCAGGCTCTCCGCCGGGCGGGGTCCGGGTCCGGCTGCGGACGGCGTGTCCATACCGCTGTCTCCGGTCATGCGTACGGTCTCCGGCTGCTTAGGACGCCAGGTTGGTGAGGTCCGCGGCGCCTGCTGCCAGGAGCTCTTCGGCCATCCGGATACCCAGGGCCCGTGCGCCGTCCTCATCGGCCTGTGACGTGGACGAGTACCGGCGGAGCACCTGCGTGCCGTCGTCACTGCAGACTACGGCTTCGAGCGCGAGGCCCTGATCGGTGACCCGTGCCAGCGCACCGATAGGCGCGGTGCAGCCGGCTTCGAGGCGCTGCAGGAGGGACCGTTCAGCCGTCACGGCCATCCGGCTGGCCGAGTCGTCATAGGCAGCCAGTGCCCGGCTCAGCGGCCCTTCGGCGGCGTCCGCGGTGCGGCACTCAACGGCCAGTGCGCCCTGCCCCGGTGCCGGCAGCATGACTGACGGGTCCAGGAACTCGGACACCATGTCCAGGCGCCCCAGGCGGCTGAGTCCGGCGGCTGCCAGCACGACGGCGTCGAGGTCGCCGGGTGCGCCCTCCACCAGCCCGGCCACGCGGCCCAGGCGTGTGTCCACGTTGCCTCGGATGTCAATGATTTCCAGGTCCGGACGGGCAGCCCGCAGCTGTGCTGCACGGCGCGGCGAGCCGGTGCCGACCTTCGAGCCTGCAGGCAGTTCCGCCAGCGTCAGGGAATCCCGTGCGCAAAGTGCATCGCGCACGTCCACCCGTGACGGGATGGCCCCGATGATGAGTCCATCGGCCTCGGCGGTGGGCAGGTCCTTCAGCGAATGCACGGCGACGTCGCAGTCCCCGGCGAGCAGGGATTCCCGCAGGGCCGCCACGAAGACACCGGTGCCACCAATTTGGGACAGGGCAGCCCGGTTCACGTCGCCTTCTGTCCGGACACGGACCAGGTCAACGTCGAAGCCGCCCAGGTCTGCCAGCGTGTTAGCCACCGTGGTGGTCTGCGTGACGGCCAGGGCGGACCCGCGGGTGCCAATCAGCACCGGGGAGTGCGCCACTACTGCCTTCCCACCGTCGAGTCAACGCCGGCGATGGTCGGCTTTTCGCCGCGCAGGTTGGCGCAGCAGCCGGGACGGCAAACGTCGTACCACGGGCCGAGGTTCGTCAGCGCAGGGCGGTCGGCAATGTTGTTTTCAACGGTGCGCTCACAGATCAGGTCCACGATGCCGGCAACGAACTTCTCGTGGATGCCCGGTGTCGGTGCGCGGTGTGCCGCCAGTCCAAGCTCGGAGCAGGTCTCCATGGCCTCGGTGTCCAGGTCCCAGATGACTTCCATGTGGTCGCTGACGAAGCCCAGCGGCACAATGACGACGCCTTCTACGCCCTTGGCGGGCAGCTCGGCGATGGCGTCATTGATGTCCGGTTCGAGCCACGGCGTGTGCGGGGAGCCGGAGCGGGACTGGTAGACCAGCTGCCAGTCCAGGCCGGCGGCTTCCGGGATGCGGTCCATGATGGCACGGCAGTTTGCCAGGTGCTGGGCAACGTAGGCGCTGCCTTCTTCGAACTCGACGTCGCGCGGGCCGGCGGCCTCGGCGTCGGCGGTGGGGATGGAGTGCGTGGAGAACAGGATTTCGATTTTCCCGTTGTCCTTGCCTGCTGCGGCAAGCTGTTCGCGTACCTTGGCCAGGGAATCCCGCACGCCTTCGACGAAGGGCTCCACGAAACCGGGGTGGTCGAAGTACTGGCGGACCTTGTCCACCCGCAGCGTCTTGTCCAGCCCGGTCTCGACCAGGTTGATGCCCAGGTCTTCGCGGTACTGGCGGCAGGAGGAATAGCAGGAGTACACGCTGGTGGTGACCATGAGCAGCCGGCGGTAACCGGCGTCGTGGGCTTCCTGCAGCACGTCCTTGATGTAGGGGGCCCAGTTGCGGTTGCCCCAGAGAACCGGGAGCTGGATTCCGCGGCGGTCCAGCTCGCCTTCCAGCGCAGCCTTCAGCGCGCGGTTCTGCTCGTTGATGGGGCTGATGCCGCCGTTGGCCCGGTAGTGGGTAGCCACTTCCTCAAGGCGCTCGTCGGGGATGCCGCGGCCGCGGGTGACGTTGCGCAGGAACGGAATAACGTCTTCCTGGCCTTCCGGTCCGCCAAAGGAGGCGAGCAGGATAGCGTCGTATCCGGCCGGGGCCATGACACCGTCCTCGCTGACGCCTTCCAGGGGATCAAAGCCTGCGGGGGTTGAAAGGGAAGTCATCGAAGCACCTCGGTTACTTCGGCGGCGGAGATGCGCCGGCCGGTGTAGAAGGGAATTTCCTCGCGCACGTGGTTGCGCGCTTCGGTGGACCGCAGGTGGCGCATCATGTCCACCAGGTCCACCAGGTTCGGGGCTTCCAGCCCCAGGATCCACTCCCAGTCGTTCAGGGCGAAGGAAGCGACGGTGTTCGCCAGGACCTGCGGGAAGTCCCGGCCCAGCATGCCGTGGTCACGCAGCATGGCGCCGCGTTCTTCGGCCGGCAGCAGGTACCACTCGTAGGAGCGGACAAACGGGTAGACGCAGATCCAGGCTTCGGGGTCGATGCCGCGGGCGAAGGACGGCCAGTGGTTCTTGGAGAACTCGGCGTCGCGGTGGACGCCCATGGCAGACCAGGCGATCTCCGTGCCTGCGAACAGTTCGGAGCGCCGGACCTTGCGAAGCGCTGCCTGCAGCGCCTCGGCCTGGCCGCCGTGCAGCCAGATCATGATGTCTGCGTCGGCACGCATGCCGGAAACATCGTAGATTCCGCGGAGGGTGACGTTCTCGGCAGCAAAGCTGCCTACGAGTTCCTCGAAAGCGCCCAGGGCGCCGTCGCTGGTTTCACGCGGAAGGTCTGACCGCTTGAAAACGGTCCAAAGTGTGAAGAACTGTTCTTGTGTTTCGACTTCGGCTGATGCGTTCTGACCCATGGACTCACTCATGACTTACAGTCTGCCGGTTTGGACAGGCTTAGGCGAATAAGGAACTTCTACAAAGCGTAGAACATTTTTACGATTTTACGGCTTCGGCAAGGTGCGCGGTGCGGTAACGGGTATCAGCGGTGACGGCGGCCAGGCCCGTTCCGGCAAGCCACGCGCCAACAACTTCAAGGCCGTGGACTTCCGCGACGGCGGCCCGCACGGACGCCACCCGGTCCGCATGGCCCACGGTGGCCGAGGGCAGCGCACCGACCCACCGGACAACATCCCAATCGATGACGTCTGCTTCCTCCAGCGGCACCTGCAGCAGGACCGACGCATCCGCGAGGGCAGCGGCGAACAGTTCCCCGTCCGGGCGCAGGGCAGTCACGTCGGCTTCCTGCCCGGGCCCAAGACCGCGCCCGTAGGACAGGCGGAGCACGTGTGTACCGGGCCCGGTTGAATCTGCCAGCCACTGCCACTTGGCAGTGGCATGCGTCAGTGCCTTCGCCTGCACGGATTCGGCGTCACGGGCAACCAGGACTCCCGTCCCCCGCGGCGCTGCATCAAGCTCTGGTTTGTCTACTACCAGCGTCACCAGCGCGACGCCGGGGCCTGGGCCCGGGCGGAAGGCCGCCAGGTCCGGAACCGACGGCGTGAGCAAATCCACGGCGGCCGGGCCGTCGGCGGCCACGACCAGCGCGTCGGCGGTCTGCGTACCGGCATCGGTGGTGACGGTAAATCCCGTCCCGCTGCGTTCAATGCCGGTAACCGGCGTACCGGCCAGCAGGGTAGCCCCGAGTTCGCGGAGGTTCTCCACGAGCGTACTGGTGAGGGTTCCCATGCCGCCCCGCAGGGAGGCAACGGTGGATCCGGCCGGTGCCGCCCGGCGCATGGCACCTACGGCCGCTCCCAGCGAACCGTGCTCGGCCATGGCCTTGCGCAGTCCGGGCGCCACCGAATCAGCATCAAGGACATCCGGATCCGCCGAATAGACGCCTCCCACCACGGGAGTGACCAGCCGTTTGAGAACGGCCTCCCCCATCCGCGACCGGACAATCTCACCCAGGCTGACCTTCTCGCGGCGCAGCAGCGGCGCCATGGGAAGCACGCGGTCGAGGGCCGCCCGTGCCACGCCCGTCCGGCCGATCGCCTGGGCGATCTCGTCAGCGCGGGGATCGGCGGGGATTCCCAGCAGCCCGGTCTGGGGCATCCGCTGGGCCGCCTTCGCGGGGTCCGGACCGCCTAGCTGGAGCCAGGCGCCGGAGGGATCCGGAGAAGCGATCCGCTCCTGCAGCCCCAGTTCCTCCAGCAGTTTCGGCACGGCCGGAGAGCGGGTGGCGTAGGACTCGGCTCCGCTGTCCAGGTCCAGCCCGGCGACGCGGTGGGTTCCCACGCAGCCGCCAAAGTCCTCAGCCGCCTCCAGCACTGTCACGTCGAAACCGGCTAGCGCAAGGTCCCGGGCCGCGATCAGCCCGGAGATGCCGCCTCCAACCACAACGCCGGCGGGCCGGCCTGCCGGCGCTGCTGCGGACGTGCCGACGGATTTGCGGGATGCCTGCATGGCTACGGCTCCACTGAGTGGATGAGTTCCACCACCCGGGTCAGGACTTCGGGATTCGTTTCTGGGGGCACGCCATGGCCAAGGTTCACCACGTGCCCGGGCGCCCCGGATCCTGCCTCCAGGACCTGGCGGACGTGGGCTTCCAGGACCGGCCAGGGGGCTTCCAGCAGCGCCGGATCGATGTTGCCCTGCAGCGGAACTGTTCCGCCGAGCCGGCGGTTGGCTTCGTCCAGCGGAAGGCGGTAGTCAACACCGACGACGTCGACGCCCACGTCCCGCATCGCCACCAGCAGCTCGGATGTCCCGGTGCCAAAGTGGATCAGCGGGGCGCCGAGTCCGCGGACATGGTCCAGTGCCCTGGCGGATGCCGGAGCAACCTTGGCCTGGTAGTCGGCCAGGCCCAGCGACCCTGCCCAGGAATCGAAGAGCTGGCCCGCGCTGGCGCCGGCTTCGAGCTGGGCGCGGAGGAACTTGCCGGACGCGTCTGCCGCCCAGTTGGTGAGCGCCTGCCAGGTCTCGGGATCCGCGTGCATCATGGTCCGCGGGCCCAGGTGGTCGCGGGACGGCTTGCCCTCCACCATGTACGCGGCGAGGGTGAACGGGGCGCCGGCGAACCCGATCAGTGGCGTGGATCCAAGCTCCGCCACGGTCAGGGCCACCGCTTCACGGATGGGTTCCAGCGCCTCATCGGTGAGGTCCGGCAGCGCTGCCACGTCTGCGGCAGTGCGCACGGGGGCGCCGAGGACAGGCCCGACGCCGGGAACGATGTCCACGTCGACGCCGGCCAGCTTCAGCGGGATCACGATGTCGGAGAAGAAGATGCCGGCGTCCACGTCATGCCGCCGGACCGGCTGGAGGGTGATCTCGGATGCGAGTTCGGGCAGCAGGCATGATTCGAGCATGCCGACTCCCTCCCGGACCCTGCGGTATTCCGGCAGCGACCGGCCCGCCTGGCGCATGAACCAAACGGGACGCCGGGACGGTGTCTTGCCACGGTAGGCGGCAATAAGCGGGGAATCGGCCGTGCGGCCATCCATGAGCGGATGAGAGGCGCTGAGAGTCATATATAGATTCTCCCCAAATTTTGCCGTGAAGGATAACCGGGCACCCGCCAGGCGCATGGGCCCGCTCCGCAAACCGGAAGATGCGGCCCAAATCACCTGTGACCGCCGTCGCGAATAGCACCGTTTCCCTCGCGAGTGGCTAGTATTAAGCCACTGTGGTTCTCTTATCCCTCATCGCGACCCATTCTGACGTAGACCTGGAAACTGTCGCCCGGCTTAGTGCCGGCGCGCCCAAGGTCCCTTCCTCCCTGCTGGAAAACGGCCCGGCCGTTGCCGGGGCTGTAGTCCTGGCCACCTGCAACCGCTTTGAGGTGTACTGCGAAGCCCGCTCCGAGGCGGATGTCGAAGCCGCCCGCTCTGCCGCCATCGCGGAGATCAGCCGTCACTCCGGACTGGAGGAAGACGTCGTCTCCCGGTCCTTCACGACCAATACGGGCCAGGACGTCGCCAAACACCTTTTCGCCGTCGGCGCAGGCCTGGACTCCGCGGTAGTCGGGGAACGGGAAATCGCCGGCCAGGTCCGCCGGGCACTGATCGAAGCCCAGGACAAGGGAACCGCCAGCGGAACCCTGACCCGCCTGTTCCAGACTGCCTCCCGCACCGCCAAGGACGTTGGCGCCCTGACCGCGCTGGGCAAGCGCGGACTGTCCATCGTGTCGGTCGCACTCGAACTGGCCACCGACCTTTCAGAGGACATTGACTGGCGGAAGAAAGCCGTGGTCGTGTTTGGTACCGGCGCCTACGCCGGGGCAACCATGGCGCTGCTCAAGGAGCGCGGCTGCACCGACGTTTCGGTCTACTCCTCCTCGGGCCGTGCAGAATCCTTCACAGCTACCCGCGGCGGAACCGCACTGGACCGGGACTCCCTCGGCGAGGCCGTTGCCCGCGCCGACGTCGTCATCGGCTGTTCCGGTTCGGAGAACCAGGTCAGCGCGGAGGACATCCGCCGCGTGCGCGCGGGCTCCGGGAAGCCGCTGGTCATCGTTGACCTGGCCCTCACCCACGACTTTGATCCCGCAGTCCGGGAGCTCGACGGCGTTGACCTGATCACGCTCGAATCCGTTCGCCTGGCAGCACCCGCCGAGCAGGCGGAATCACTCCAGCAGGCCAACCGGATTGTCACCGATGCGGCACAGGCTTTCTCCGAGGCCCAGCTGAGCCGGGAACTCGATTCCGCGATTGTTGCGCTGCGTCGGCACACCCTGGGAGTCCTCGACAAGGAACTCGACAAGGTCCGGGCCCAGCACGGCTGCACCGGCGCGGCAGAGGAAGTCGAATTCGCCATGCGGCGCATGGTCAAGGCCCTGCTCCACGTTCCTGCCGTGCGCGCCCGTGAGCTGGCCGCCAGCGGCCAGCAGGAAGATTACATCCGCGGCCTCGAAGCGATCTACGGCATCACGGTGGATCCACCGCAGGAAAAGCCCGAAGACGGTTCAGTGGACACCGCGCAGTCCGCCTGATTCCCTTCGCCGCACAACACCTTCGCGGTTCCGGACATGCCTCTCCCGGCTAGTAGACCGGCTTGTCCGGTTCCACCCGGCGGACCCACTCGAGGATCCCGCCATCCACAGTGAACGCGCGGTCATATCCCTGCGAGCGCAGGAAGGCCGTCACCTCGGCTGAGCGGCCGCCCGACTTGCAGTGCACGTACACCGTCCGCCCCGGCTCCGGCAGGCCTTCCCCGGCCAGGATGGCAGCCCGCGGCACCAGCCGCGCGCCGGCTATGTTCACAATCCGGTATTCGCCGGGTTCACGGACATCAATCAGGTCGAAATCAGCTTCTCCGGCGTCGCGCTGCCGCAGCAGGGCGGCAAGTTCAACCGCTCCGATACCCGGAACTGCGGGCCCGGGGCCAGGCACGGTTCCGCAGAACGCCTGGTAATCCACCAGCTTCGTGACCGGCTTCCGTTCCGGATCACGGCGCAGGCCCACCTCACGCCAGCTCATGTCCTGGGCGTTGAACACCAGCAGGCGTCCCAGCAGGGTCCGTCCGGTCCCGGTAATCAGCTTGATGGCTTCGTTGACCATGACCGAACCGATCTGGGCGCACAGGACACCGAGAACGCCGCCTTCCGCACAGGAGGGAACGGACCCCGGTGCCGGGGGCTCCGGATAGAGGTCCCGGTACGTCGGGCCATGCGCTGACCAGAAGACACTCACCTGCCCGTCGAACCTGAGGATGGATCCCCAGACGCACGGCTTGCCCAGGATTTCCGCGGCATCGCTGACGAGGTAGCGGGTGGCAAAGTTATCCGTTCCGTCCAGGATCAGGTCATAGCCGGAAAACACGTCCAGTGCGTTCTGCGCATCCAGCCGGACCTCGTGGAGGACCACGTTCACCAGGGGGTTCAGGGCGAGCACGCTGTCCCGCGCCGAACGTGCCTTGGAGGTTCCGACGTCGTGCACCGAGTGGATGACCTGGCGCTGCAGGTTAGACGTGTCCACGGCATCGTCGTCCACGATGCCAAGCGTTCCCACCCCGGCCGCAGCGAGGTACAGCAGTGCAGGGGACCCAAGTCCTCCTGCACCGATCACCAGGACCCTGGCGTTCTTCAGCCGGAGCTGCCCTTCTTCCCCGAAACCGGGAAGGATCAGGTGCCGGGAGTACCGTTCCTTTTCATCGCGCCCCAGCCCGGAGGCCGGCTCGGTGAGGGGTGGCAGCGATGCGGCCGTCTCAATGCTCATGGGAACCAATCTATGCCTCCGGGCGCCGTGGTTCGAGGTCCCCGACGGGGCTGGGCGCCCCAGGTTGCCTTCCTTCAGTGTTACCCCCGGGTAAACTGTTGTTCCGGACCCGGACCAGGTGCCCGGGCGAAGCAGGAGAGGTCCCTAAACACGTGAGCAACCAGCCCGCCGGCAAGTCCACCCGGCTCCCCCGGGAAGAACGGCGCCGGCAGCTGATGCGCGCTGCGCAGGAAGTCTTCGTCAGCCGCGGTTTCCACGGCGCCGCCATGGACGAAATCGCAGACACGGCCCAGGTCAGCAAGCCGGTGCTGTACCAGCACTTTCCCGGCAAGCGCGAGCTCTACCTTGCGCTGCTTGATGACCACCTGGACACGCTGACCCAGTTCCTCCAGACGGCCCTCACCTCCACAACGGACAACAAGCTCCGAGTCCGCGAAACCATGCGGGCCTACTTCCGCTTCGTGGCCCAGGACAGCCAGGGCCACCGGCTGGTCTTTGAATCCGATCTCACCAGCGACGACGAAGTCAGCTCCCGGATCGAGGAGTTCAACGCGCGTTTCGCCAGCGATATTGCGGACGTCATCGCCGAAGACACCAAGCTCTCCCACATCGAGGCCACCCTGCTTGGCCGGGCCATGGCCGGCATGGCGCAGGTCAGCGCCCGCTACTGGCTTGAGACGGACGGGGACCTGGACATCGATGCGGCCAGCGAGCTGGTCTACCGTTTAGCTTGGCGCGGAATCAGCCGGTTCCCCAAGGAAATCTAGAGTAGATTCATCCCCACTGAGTTCACATAAACAGGAGGCACCACGGTGGAAGTAAAGATCGGTATCCAGAACGTCGGACGCGAGATCGTGTTCGAGTCCGGCCAGAGTGCGGACCAGGTCGCGGACACCGTTGCCGAAGCCATCAACGGTTCCAAGGAACTGCGTCTCACCGATGAAAAGGGACGCCTCATCATCGTTCCCGCCGGCGTCATCGGCTACGTTGAGATCGGTGCCGAAGAAGTCCGCCGCGTCGGGTTCGGCGCCCTCTAGCTCGTCATGGGCGAAGTGCTGCTTGCTGCCGCCGCACTGGCGGCAGCAGGTTTCATCGTCCGGGCCGCGGACCCGCGCCGAAGTACCTACGGCGTCCTCCTGCTGCCCGGGATTTCCCTCGCAGCAGGACTCAGCATCTGGATCATCCTGCAGTTCACGCCGGTGGTAACCAGCGCTGGATTCTCCTGGCTCTCCTGGGCGGTTCCCGTCCTCACCGGCCCTGCCGCTGCCGTTGCAGCAGCGCTGGCCACAGTCTCCCGGCGACTGCCGCGGGACAACGCTGAACGCGAGCGCATCCTCAAGCTTTAGGGCGCTAGCCCCGGTCCAGGACCGCCCTCAGCTCCCGCGCGAAAACGGGAGTGGCGGCGTCGTGCCCCGCCTTCCCCAAGTGCAGGCCGTCGTCCAGTTTCGACCCCAGGGAGTAGCGCTTCCACCAGTCCTTGGGGCTGAGGAAATCAAGTCCCTGTTCGGCAGCGACGCCGGCCAGGAGATCGTCGATCTCCGCCCGGCGCCCCTTGCCGTCTCCAATGACGCCAACCATGACTATCCGGGTTTCCGGATACGTGCGTTTAAGTTCCCGAATCAGCTGCACGGCGTTGTGCCGGATGTCCGCGTTGCGCGGACCGTAGGCATCGTTGCCGCCGCCCTGGAGCACCACCAGCGCGGGTTTGCCCCACGGCAGCAGCCACTCCTCTGCTTCCAGGGCCTCCGGATAGTTATGCACCTCGCCGTTGCCCCTGGTGTAGCCGGTTCCCCCGGCCCCCAGGACCAGCGGGTTGAACCCCAGCGAGGCCAGGCCCCTGCCCACCCAGGTGTCACGGCCTGCCTGAGAGTCTCCGATCACCACTGCCGCGCTTCCTACCGCGGGGTCGTAGGACATGATCCTTCCCAGCCGCGGGGAGTACATCAGCGTGCCCTTCTGGAAGTCGGTCCTCCGGTCTCCGCCGAAGGTGTATTCGGACGTCACCGGCCAGCCGAGGGCCCGGATCGAGGACTTCCACCGATCAAAGACTTCCGTGCGCAGGGCACGCAGGCCGGTCTGCGCACTCCACACCAGGGTTTCCGCTCCATAGGAGAAATAGCAGCCGGAGCCGGGCAGGGTACAGACCGGAGCCTCAGACGGTTCGGTCAGCGGACGGCCGCTGTCCGCGCGGGCCTGCTCGAATTCCCCCAGGGCATCCCAGGCGGCAGCCGGGACTCCCTGCGGCGGCGGGGGCTGGAGGGGAAGGCCGGTGCCCGTCGAAGGCGGCGCCGGTGCCGGGGCCGCCGGCAGCGGCTGCTGCGCTGGAAGCGCCCCGCAGGCCGATACAGCCGCCACGGCAGCTGCTGCCGCCGCACAGAACATCCGGCGCCTCAAAGCGCTGGACGTCGAACCCATACTGCTCCCCCACCGAATCTCTGCTGGACCGTCGAATCTAGCCGGTACCGCTTCAACGCTACAGGCGTAAGAGGCCGGTTGCAGGATCCGGTGCCGCGCCCGGCCCCCGGCGTGCCTAGGCGGTGAGCCCCAGGAGGGACATCCGCCGTGAATGGTTGCGGGTCAGCTGGCTGAAGAGATCCCGGATCTGCGCGTCGAGCTCCTCACGGCTGAGGAACCCGTCCAGCTCCGCCGGCATTGCACGTTCGATCACCACGCGCTGTGCCTGGGTCAGGGCCTCGCCCACCAGCCGGCGTCCCCAGAGTGCCAGGCGCGAGGCCAGCCTCGGGTCGTCCTTCAAGGACTCCTGCAGGCGCACAAAAAGCACCTCCCCTGCCGCTTCGCTGCCGGTCTCCTGCAGGGAGGCGATCAGCGCCGAGCTTTCCGGATCGAGCAGGGACCCGAGCGCGGCGTAGAAGTCGTCTGAAATCGCATCAGTGACATAGAACTTCATCAGGGACTCGTACCAGTCCCCCGGGCGGGTTCGGTCGTGGAAGGCATCCACCGACTGCTGGAAGGGGGCCATGGCGTCCTCGGCGTTGAGTCCCATCGACTCAAGGTGCGCGGCCACCCGCTCGAAGTTCTCGTATTCGCGCACCGCCAGCCGTCCAAGCGCGGCACGGTCCCGGAGACTCGGCGAGAAGCGTGCGTCCGATGACATCCGCTCAAAGGCGGACAGTTCGCCATAGGCGATGACACCGAGCAGGTCCGAAAGGAACTGCCGGTATGCATCCGCTGCACCGGGGTCCGCTGCGTGCCCTGTAGCCGAAGCTGCGTTGTTCTCACTCATACGCCCAGCGTACCGGTGTGTCCGGGCTCTCACCGGACTGGCCAGCTGCGGTTGCGGCTCCGTTCCCCGCGGCTGTACCCGCCACCGGGCGCCAGCCAACTCGCTGGATAGGCCAATGCGGCCCGCGGCGGCTGCACCGGGTAGACTGGGATGGTAGTAAATGGATGCCCGGTCGTTCCCACGTTCCTGAAACCCTTCATGAATTGCCGGTTGGAGACACTATCCAGCCGGCTGTGAGACCCGCAGTACCTACGCGAACTTGATATTTTCCGGCCGCTGCCTTTGCCGAATGCAGTTGGAGTGGCCAGCAGTCCTTAGCCCGCGATCGGCTTCCGCTGGACGCATCACCTGCGCGCCATCCGCTCCGGGATGGGCCCTATGCCCTCTCGTCGAGCGCGGTACCGCAGAATGCCTAACTGAACGGTATGTAATTGAACACTGAACTTTCCCAGGTCAGCGATGCGCAGCTGACCGCAGATGACAGCAACGAAGAACTCGAAGTCACCGAGACCCTCGCCACGACGGAAGCCGCAGCTGAAATCCCCGAACTCACGTTCGCTGATTTCGGTGTCCGCGCCGAGATCGTGGATTCACTCGCGGAAGCCGGCATCACGCACCCCTTCCCCATCCAGTCCATGACCCTGCCGGTGGCACTCGGCGGCCACGACATCATTGGCCAGGCCAAGACCGGTACCGGAAAGACCCTCGGCTTCGGCATCCCTGCCCTGCAGCGCGTGATTGTCCCGGCGGACGACGAGTATGAGTCGCTTCCCGCTCCGGGCGCACCGCAGGCCCTGATCGTCGTCCCTACCCGTGAACTCGCGGTCCAGGTAGCCAGCGACCTGACGACGGCGGCGCGCCGCCGCGGCGCGCGCATCGTTACCATCTACGGCGGCCGTGCCTACGAACCGCAGATCGAGGCCCTCGAAGCCGGCGTGGAAATCGTCGTCGGCACCCCCGGGCGCCTGATCGACCTTCACAACCGCCGCCAGCTTTCCCTCAAGAACGTCCGCATCGTCGTGCTCGACGAAGCCGACGAAATGCTGGACCTCGGCTTCCTGCCCGACGTCGAAACCCTGATGGCAGCCACCCCGGCAGCCCGACAGACGCTGCTCTTCTCCGCGACCATGCCCGGCCCTGTCGTCGCCATGGCACGCCGCTACATGACCAAGCCGACGCACATCCGCGCCGCCGACCCCGAAGACGAGGGCCTGACCAAGAAGGACATCCGCCAGGTTGTCTACCGGGCGCACAACCTGGACAAGAGCGAAGTCGTGGCCCGCATCCTGCAGGCCCGCGGACGCGGCCGCACCATCATCTTCACCAAGACCAAGCGCACCGCTGCCAAGCTGTCCGAGGAACTCGTGGACCGCGGCTTCGCTGCCGCAGCAATCCACGGCGACCTGGGCCAGGGCGCCCGCGAGCAGGCCATGCGAGCTTTCCGCAACGAGAAGGTCGACGTCCTCGTAGCCACCGACGTCGCCGCCCGCGGCATCGACGTCGACGACGTCACGCACGTCATCAACTACCAGTGCCCCGAAGACGAGAAGACCTACCTGCACCGCGTTGGCCGTACCGGCCGTGCGGGCAACAAGGGTACCGCCGTCACGTTCGTGGACTGGGACGATGTCCCGCGCTGGGGCCTTATCAACAAGGCGCTGGGCATGGACCAGGCCGAACCGCTTGAGACCTACTCCTCGTCACCGCACCTGTACACGGACCTCGACATCCCCGAAGGAACCAAGGGACGGCTGCCCCGCAACAAGCGCGTGCTGGCCGGTATCGACGCCGAAAAGCTCGAGGACCTTGGCGAGACCGGCAAGTCCGGCGGACGCCGCGCACCCCGCTCCGACTCGGGCCAGCGCTCCGGCGGCCGCAGCTCCGACCGCGGAGGGCGCGGATCCGATGCCGGAGGCCGCAGCTCCCGGGAAGGGTCCCGCGAAGGCGCACGCCGCAGCCCTGAGAAGGCCGCCGAGGCACCTGCCGCCGCATCCGGCGAGAGTGCCAAGGCCGACCGCCCCCGCCGTAACCGCAGCCGTACCCGCCGCCGCAACGGTGAGGTAGTCAGCAAGGCCCCCGCCGCCGAATAGGCCGGGATCCCCTCCATACGGATGAGCACACCTAACTGGACGCCGGACGGCGGGTCGCTGATAGTCCACGCAGACAATGCGGATTATCTGCCGACCCTGCCGGACGGCTCCTTTACCCTGATCTACGTCGACCCTCCGTTCAATACCGGGCGTGCACAGCGCCGGCAGCAGACCACCATGGTCCGAAGCACCGAGGGCACCGGCGACCGGACGGGGTTCAAGGGCCGCAGCTACACCACGGTCAAGGGACTGCTCTCCAGCTACGACGACGCGTTCGAGGACTACTGGGCGTTCCTTGAACCCCGGATGGCAGAGGCGTGGCGTCTCCTGGCAGACGACGGCACCCTGTACGTGCACCTTGACTACCGCGAGGTGCACTACGTGAAGGTGATGCTGGACGCCCTCTTCGGGAGGGACTGCTTCCTGAACGAGATTATCTGGGCCTACGACTACGGCGGACGGGCCAAGAACCGCTGGCCTGCCAAGCATGACAACATCCTGGTCTACGTAAAGAACCCCGCTGCCTACCACTTCGACAACGCCGAGGTGGACCGGGAGCCGTACATGGCGCCGGGACTGGTGACACCGGAGAAAGTGGCGCTTGGCAAGCTGCCCACCGATGTCTGGTGGCACACGATCGTTTCCCCCACGGGGAAGGAAAAGACCGGTTACCCCACACAGAAACCGGAAGGCCTGCTGCGCCGTGCCGTAGCCGCTTCCAGCCGCGAGGGCGACTGGGTGCTGGACTTCTTCGCCGGCTCTGGAACCCTGGGCGCAGTGGCCGGGAAGCTCGGCCGCCGCTTCGTGTGCGTGGACGCCAATCCGCAGGCAATCGAGGTCATGGAGCGCCGGCTGGGGCATACCGCCCAGGTACTGGTGCCCGCCAAGCCCAAACGCGTACGGACCCGGCGAACCGCTCCCCCGCGAACCGCCGCGCCGAAGACTGCGTCTCCCCCGGCCCCGCCCGCAGGGTCCGTGGACCCGGGGCAGACGCCCGCGGCGCTTTAGCCAGCCGGTAGCGGACGGTTATGGCCGGACGGTTATGGCCGGACAACGGGTGTGCCGGTACCGAGCTCGGCGATACGCTCCAGGACCTCGGCACTGGTGGTGTTCTCCCCCAGCAGGTTCGGTTTGCCGGTTCCGTGATAGTCGCTGGAACCGGTCACCAGCAGCGAATGCTCCGCGGCCAGCCGGCGCAGGTACGTACGGCCGTCCTCCGGGTTGTCCCTGTGCTCAATCTCCAGGCCGGCCAGCCCGGCGTCGATCATTTCCAGGTAGGTCTGTTCGCCCACCACGCGTCCGCGGGCGGATGCCTCCGGGTGGGCGAAAACCGGCACCCCGCCGGCGTCGCGGATCAGGCGCACCGCGTGCGCGGGATCCGGGGCGTAATGCGCCACGAAGTAGCGGGAACGTCCGGTCAGGATCCCGGCAAACGCAGCCGACCGCGATGGAACCACACCGGCGGCAACCAGCGCGTCGGCGATGTGCGGCCGGCCTATGGTGGCCCCTGGTGCAACCTGCTCCTGCACGTCAGCCCAGCTGATGGGATAGTCCTCGGCAAGGCGTTCCACCATGCGTTCGGCCCGGCTCACCCGTGCCGAACGGGACTTGGCGATCTCCGCCAGCAATCCGGGATGGGCCGGGTCATGGAGGTAGGACAACACATGCACGCTGATGCCGTTATCGGTGCGGCAGGAAACTTCCATGCCTGGTACAAACGTGAGGCCCAGGGAGCGGGCCGCTTCGGCTGCCTCGCCCCACCCGGCAGTGGAGTCGTGGTCCGTCAGCGCCACGGCGTCCAGCCCGGCGGCCGCTGCGGACGCCATGACAGCTCCTGGGGCTTCAGTGCCGTCGGAGACGTTGGAGTGGGTATGCAGGTCGATTCTCACCCCTCCAATCTACGTGGTTCCCCGCGCCGATCCGGCGCTGGCGCTCCGCAGCCGCCGGGGGATGTTTGGCCCTGTTAACTGCCGGTGAGAGCATAGACGGGTGAGTACTGAAGCCAATTCAATGAACCCCGCCGATTCCGGCCTTGAGGAACTGTCCGAGGGGCAGCCGCTTGAGGACCGGGTGAACAACCGTTCCCAGCGCCCCACGTCGCAGGCGTTCAAGGACTTCATGTCCTCCGGCTGGGCCTCTGCGTCCGATGAACTCCCGGAACAGTCCGCGGTGGCTCCGCACGCTGCCGCCCGCCGCCGGGCGCTCTCCGAGCGTTTCACATCTGAACGCCTGGTCATTCCGGCCGGCCCGCTGAAGGTCCGTTCCAATGACACCGATTACCGGTTCCGCCCCCACTCCGGGTTCGCCCACCTCACCGGCCTCGGTCTGGACCATGAGCCGGACGCCGTCCTGATCATGGAACCCGTAGAAGAGGGAACCGGCGACGACGGCGGCCACCACACTGCCACTCTTTACTTCCGTCCGCTCGCCGGCACCGACAGCGAGGAGTTCTACTCCAACGCCCGCTACGGTGCGTTCTGGATCGGTTCCCGCCTGAACCTGGAACAGGTCAGCGCCCTGGTTGGACTGCGGACACGTGACCTCTCCGAGGCCGAAACCGCTATCACGTCCAACGTGGGCGACCCGCAGTTCGGTGGCATCTCCGTCCGTCTGCTGCGCAAGGTTGATGAGATGGTTGACGCCCTGGTGGACACCGTCCGCTACAACACGGCAATGGACCCGGACAACATGGACTTCAGCGCCCTGGACGCCAAGGATGAAGAACTCACCGAGGCGCTCTCTGAGCTGCGCCTGGTGAAGGATGCCTGGGAAATCGAGCAGATGAAGGAAGCCGTGGCGGCCACCGTCAACGGATTCACGGAAGTCGTGAAGATCCTCCCCCGCGCCATCAGCCACCCACGAGGTGAGCGCGTGGTCGAAGGCGCTTTCTTCGCCCGTGCCCGTGAAGAGGGCAACGACCTGGGTTATGACACCATCGCCGCGGCAGGCAACAACGCCACCGTGCTGCACTGGATCCGCAACAACGGCGAGGTCAAGGCCGGGGATCTGCTCCTGCTGGACGCCGGCGTGGAAGCTGACAGCCTCTACACTGCCGACATCACCCGCACGCTGCCGGTCAACGGCACCTTCTCCGAGGTCCAGCGCCGCGTGTACCAGGCAGTGCTCGACGCCGCAGACGCCGGCTTCGCAGCCGCCAAGCCGGGCAACAAGTTCCGCGACGTGCACGCCGCAGCCGTCCGTGTCCTGGCAGAGCGCCTGCAGGACTGGGGACTCCTGCCGGTTCCGCTGGAAGAAGCCCTCTCCGACAACGGCCAGCAGCACCGGCGCTGGATGCCGCACGGCACCAGCCACCACCTGGGACTGGATGTACACGACTGCGCGCAGGCCCGCCGCGACCTCTACCTGGACGGCATCATCGAAGAAGGCATGGTCTTCACGATCGAGCCGGGCCTCTACTTCAAGGAAGAGGACCTCACCATCCCCGAGGAGTACCGAGGGATCGGCGTGCGGATCGAGGACGATGTCCTGATCACGGCCGACGGCGCCGAAAACCTCAGCGCTGCACTGCCGCGTGATCCCTCCGACGTCGAGGACTGGATGGCGGGAATCTACGCCTCCTAGCCTCCCCCATCGAGATGACAGAAACTGCCCGTTTGGAGCTCCAAACGGGCAGTTTCTGTATGTTCGGGATGTGAACCGGGAAGGCTAGCGGCCTTCACCCGGAGTACGCGGGGTGTCCTCGCCGGCAGGGCTTTCGTCCGCTTGGGGCGCTGCAGGAGTATCGGGCTGCTGCTCGGCAGCTCCGGCCTGCGGAGCCGGTTCCGGAGCCGGTCCGGCCTGCTGCTGGCCCTGCGGCGCCGGCGGGGCCGGAGCCTGCTGGGCGGCAGGAAGCCGTACGCCGTAGCGGGGCCGGCCGTCGGGCAGGTCGGGGAACTGTCCGCGCGGGGTGCCTTCTGCGTTGGACGGCTGGGGCGACGGCTGCGGCACCGGTCCGGCTGCCGGCTGACCGTCAGCCTGGCCGGGGGCGGCATGCGCGCCGGGGGCTGCGGGTCCTGCAGCAGGCGCGGAGTCGGGCCGCCCCGCACCGCGGGTTCCGTAGGGATCGGACCACGACGACGGCCGCTCGGGGGCCTGCCCGGAGTAAGGCGGCTGCTGCTGGTACGGGGGCTGGAAGGGGGGCTGACCCGACGGCGGCGCCGGGTGTCCGCTCTGCCCCACCATCGGCAGCTGGGAAAGCAGACGCCGCGCTTCGTTGGCAGCTTCCGGGGCCACGATCACGTCGTAGCTCGTGGCGATCACCTGGCTGGTGGAGGTGAAGTCGCGGCGTCCACGCTGGAACGCGTACGCAAGGACACCAAACAGCAGCCAGAAAATGGCGCCCAGCGCCATGGACGGAATCAGCGACAGGTAGGAGTCGCCGCCGCCGAACAGCATCAGTGCCAGGCCCACGAACAGGCCGAACCACGCACCGGTGGCGGCGCTGGACATGGCAACACGGGGATAGGTCAGGCGGCCGGTGACCCGCTCGACGGACTTCAGCTCATTGCCCACGATGCTCACCAGATGGACGGGGAACTTGGAGTCCGCCAGGTAGTCGACCGCCTTCTGGGCATCCAGGTAAGCCGTGTACCGGCCCACCAGCTCACCCTTGGGGAGAGTTCGTCCGGGGTCCCGCTGCGATGAGGCGCCAAATAGGTTCGACATTCCCCTATTCTTTCGCAGATACAGCGATTGTGGGCCAATGTATCGCTGGCAGTGAACGCTGCCACGCGAGTGCGGCCGTTCGAATGCGCCTATGGGGCCGCCGCCAAGTAGCCTAAGTAAGGTGAGCACTAATCCTACGCGCGTCTTCATTGCACGGCTGCTGGGCCTGGATGTCTTCGACCCCCTCGGGGACAGGCTTGGCCGCCTTCGGGATGCCGTGGTGCTGGACCGCGGGGCAGGCCGCCCGCCCCAGGCCGTGGGCATCGTCGTCGAGGTTCCCGGCAAGAAACGCGTCTTTGTGCCCATCACCCGCATCACGTCCATGGACGCGGGCCAGATCATCTGCACCGGGCTGGTGAACCTCCGCCGCTTCCAGCAGCGCGGGGCGGAGATGCTCGTGGTTGCTGAACTCTTCGACAGCCGAGTGGTCCTGGCGGACGGAAGCGGCGAGGCAACCGTGGAAGACATCGCCGTTGAGCAGAACCGGGCCGGAGACTGGCATGTTTCAAGTCTCTTCGTGCGCCGCGGCGGAGGCGGTTCACGCCTGCGCAGCCTGCGCCGCAAGGGCGAGCTGCTGATCATCGAGTGGCCCGAGGTAGGCCACTGGGACATCACCGGGCCGCAGGCCGCCACGCAGTTCGTGGCGCAGCATGATGACCTCAAGCCCGCCGACTTCGCTGAGGCGCTGCACGAAATGAGCGGCAAGCGCCGAATCGAGGTGGCGAGCGAGCTGCAGGACGAGCGCCTGGCAGACGTGCTCCAGGAGCTGCCGGACGACGACCAGGTTCAGATCCTGCAGTCACTGGACGTTGAGCGCGCGGCGGACGTGCTGGAGGAAATGGATCCCGACGACGCCGCCGACCTGCTCAACGAGCTTCCCGAGGAGCAGAAGGAAGAGCTGCTGCAGCTCATGGAACCCGAGGACGCCCGTGACGTCCGGCGCCTTATGCAGTACGAGGAAGACACGGCCGGCTCGCTGATGACTCCTGTCCCGGTCATCCTTCCTCCGGAAGCGACGGTCGCCGAAGCCCTGGCACACGTGCGCCGTGAGGAACTGACCCCGGCCCTCGCGTCTTCCATCTACGTCTGCCGGCCGCCGCTGGAGACACCCACGGGCCGTTACCTCGGCGTCGTGCACATCCAGCAGCTGCTGCGCACAGCTCCCCCGGAAGCGCTCGGCAACATCCTCGACACTGATCTTGAGCCGGTGCGGGACTACGCGAACATCGCCGAAATTTCCCGAATGCTGGCAACCTACAATCTGAACTCGCTGCCGGTGGTCAATGACAGCGGACGTCTGGTGGGCGCAGTGACAGTCGACGACGTCCTGGACCACCTGCTTCCGGATGACTGGCGTGCCTCCGAAGACACCGGCCCCATAACGTGGCAGGGAAGGAAGAATGGCTGAGAAGAACCGCCCCCGCACTGACGGCCTCGATACCCCGCGCACCGCCAGGACCAGATGGTTCCCGCGGCTTTCTCCCAACCCTGATGCCTTTGGCCATGCCACGGAGAACTTCGCCCGGTTCATGGGCACCCCGCAGTTCCTGCTGTACATGACGGTGTTTTGCGTGGTGTGGCTCGGCTGGAACACCTGGGGCCCGGAATCCCTGCGGTTCGACAGCGTGGCGCTGGGGTTCACGCTCCTGACCCTGATGCTCTCGCTGCAGGCCTCCTACGCGGCTCCACTGCTCCTGCTGGCGCAGAACCGCCAGGATGACAGGGACCGGGTCTCGATGCGCCAGGACCGCGAACGGGCCGAACGGAACCTGCTGGACACCGAGTACCTCACCCGCGAGATCGCCGAACTGCGTATCGCGCTGCGGGAAGTCGCCACCCGCGACTATGTCCGTTCCGAAATACGCGGCCTGCTCGAGGAACTCCTCGAGGCCAACGACGCCGAGGGCCAGCGGCGCGGCACCCGCCGCCGCGGCCAGGACGGCAGCCCGACGCCGCCGTCCAAAGCTGTCCAGGGTGCAGGAGAAGACTAGGCAGTGCCCGAAACAAACGAACACCTGGCAGAACTGGCCCGCGCGGCCATGGAACGGGTCATTGACCCTGAACTGCGCCGCCCCATCACCGAGCTCGGCATGCTGCGCAGCGTGGAGGTGGACGACGCCGGCAGCGCCCGCATCGGCGTCCTGCTCACCATTGCCGGCTGTCCCCTGCGCGGAACCATTACCGCCGACGTCGAGCGGGAGCTTGCCGGAGTTCCCGGCATCACCTCCGTGGACGTGGACCTGGACGTCATGACCCAGGCCCAGCGCGAGGAGCTCAAGGAAAAGCTGCGCGGACCCGGCGGTGCCCGGGGCGTCCCGTTCAGCCGTCCGGGATCCCTGACGAAGGTCTATGCCGTTGCCAGCGGCAAGGGCGGGGTGGGCAAGTCCACTGTGACCGTGAACCTTGCGGCGGCCATGGCTGCCTCAGGCCTGCGCGTTGGGGTGGTCGACGCCGATGTGCACGGCTTCTCCGTTCCGGGCCTGCTGGGCATCACGGCGCCTCCCACACGGGTAGACGAGATGATCCTGCCGCCCGTGGCGCACGGCATCAAGACAATTTCGATCGGCATGTTCCTGGACAAGAACCAGCCGGTTGCCTGGCGCGGGCCCATGCTCCACCGGGCGCTGGAGCAATTCCTCACTGACGTCTATTTCGGGGACCTGGACGTGCTGCTGCTGGATCTTCCCCCGGGCACCGGCGACATAGCGATTTCGGTGGGCCAGCTGCTCCCCTCCTCGGAGATCCTGGTGGTGACCACACCGCAGGCAGCTGCGGCAGAGGTTGCCGAACGCGCCGGAACCGTGGCGGCGCAGACCGGGCAGAAGGTTGCCGGCGTCATCGAAAACATGTCCTGGCTGGCGCTGCCCACCGGGGAACGGATGGAGCTCTTCGGCTCAGGCGGCGGAGCGCTGGTTTCCGGGCGGCTCGGATCCGTCCTGGGCTACGGCGTTCCGCTGCTGGGCAGCATTCCGCTGGATGTGCGGCTGCGCGAGGGAGGGGACGCCGGGCTTCCGGTGGTGCTCGATGAGTCCGCAGCCGGGCCGGATACTGCGGGCGGGGAACTCCGCCGGATCGCTGCGGCGCTCGCCGGACGGCGGCGCGGGCTGTCCGGGCTGAACCTTTCGGTCACCCCGCGCTAAGAGCCTGGGGCTAGGTGGCCTCGGCGTCGAACGGTGCGGGCTCGCCTGCACCCAGGCGCTCTATCCGCTGGACCGGTGACGGTGCAGCCGGAGCCACCGCCGCAGGAACAGCTCCGGGACGCGCTGCGGCTGGGCGGACAGCTCCGTTACTGCGCCCGGCTGCCGGCCGCACCGCCTCTTCGACGTCGTCGAGCAGCGCTTCCTTGATAATCCGCCGGGGGTCGTACTGCCGCGGATCCAGCTTCCGCCAGTCCACCTCGTCGATTTCGGGGCCCACTTCTTCGCGCAGCTGCTCACGGGCGCCCGTTGCCATCCGGCGAAGTTCGCGGACCAGGCGGGCCAGCTGGGAAGCGTATTCCGGCAGGCGTTCGGGGCCGAGAATGGCCACGGCGAGGACCGCCAGGATGATCAGCTCATAGCCGTTAATTCCGAACACTTTTGAAGGTTACCTTTTCCCGCGGGATTGGGGCCACTTTGGGACTGGGGTCAAAGTGATCGCCCTGCGCCGGAGAGCAGCGCCAGCCCGTTCAGGACGCGGTCCACAGCCCCGGAATCCGGGTCCCTTGCAGGCACCAGCAGGCGGGCCGACTCGCTGAGGGAGAGTTCGCCCACTACGGAGGACAGGGTTTCCTCCGGGACTGAGGACCTCAGCGTATAAGTGACATTGCGCGCCGAGAGCACAGCCTCACCGGGGCGGGTCTCATCCCTCCAGACCCGCGGAGCAGTTTCAGCGGTCCTGGTAACAGCGTGAAAACCCTCTTCGGCTACCGGACGGCCGCTGACGGCGTGCAGCACCTCCGTATTGGTGTCGCCTTCCCGCGGGCGCTGTTCATAGACCGTGAGCGTTTCGCCGTTGCGGGTCAGCTCCATGGCGACGGCGGGGTGGCCGGCCACCTGCAGGGTCCGGGCCGAGGCCAGCGTAAAGCCGAGTCCGTCAAGTTCCGGGCAGGACCACCCGGCATTGCGCAGGTCCTGCACGTCCTCGGCGGAGAGGCCCCCGGAACGCTGTTCCGCCAGCTGGTTCCACCCGGCCAGCAGATGCGCCTGCTGCGGTGCCGAAAGTGGTTCGTCCGCAATCGATCCAAGAATGTAGGCGCCGGCCAGGACAAAGCCCGAGACCATCGTGAGGATCCCGCCAATTGCCACGGCGTAGCGTCCGCGGCCCGGTCCGGGCGCGGGCTGCGGACGGCTCGCACTGTCTGCGACGATCCGGCTGGCAAGGTCTTCCCGCGGGGCAGGGACCTTCAAGGCCCGAAGGCGGCTGCGGAGGCGTCGTTCCTCCTCCACCGCGCAGCGGCACGCAGCGCAGCGTGAGAGGTGGGTCTGTACGGCGGCACGCCGGCGGGCCGGTAATTCCTCGTCCAGGAACGCACGAAGATGACGTTTAGGGTGGCGCATATGCTCTAGCCGGCTCCTGCCACGCGGGGAAGCTTCAGGCTGACCGAGGGGGTGCGGCGCTGCGCCGGATCGCGGTGGGCAAGCTTCTCCTTGAGCATGCTGCGTCCCCGGTGGATGCGGGAGCGGACAGTACCCAGCTTCACGCCAAGCGCATGCGCCACTTCGTCGTAGGAGAGCCCCTCCAGGTCACAGAGCACGACGGCGGCACGGAAGTCCGGGGGCAATTCCTCCAGTGCGCGCTGAATGTCCACATCCAGGTTGTTGAACTCGAAGCTGCGCTCCGGTCCGGGACCCGGGGAGGGCAGCCTGCTCTCGGCTTCTTCACTCATGCCGTCGAAGCGGATACGGCTGCGCCGGCGGGCCTGGTCCAGGAAAAGATTAGTGGTGATGCGGTGCAGCCACCCGTCCAGGGTGCCGGGCTGGAACTTTGCCAGGGAGCGGAAAACCCGGACGAACACCTCCTGGGTGAGGTCCTCGGCGTCGTGCTTATTGCCGGTCAGCCGGTAAGCAAGCCGGTACACCTTGGCAGAGTGGGTCTCCACCACTTCCTGCCAGGTCGGACGCACCCAGTCAGTTACCGCGGATGCTTCAGCAGTGCCGTCAAGTGTCCCCGTCACGGTCTTCCTCCCTTCGCAACGTGTTTCTGCCCCCGGCGCCGTGCGGCTCGGCACGGAACGGGCTGGCGATCGTCATCAGGTTCACCATCCATGTTTGCGCATATTTCTGGGAGTTCGCTGTTAGCACGCCTCATGGATGGAGACAAGCGGGTCCCGGATAATACCCGGGCCGCGGGTGCGCGCCGCGCACCGCACCTGGCGGGAATCGGAACGCGGTGGCCTTAAGCTTGTAATGCCGTGGTGCCCGCCGCGGCACTACGCAGCACTTGGCAGCTGTCGGCCGGAATTCCCGGACATGTACCGCCGGGATGCGGAACCCCTGGATTATTTGAGCGAAAGAGACAGTACAACCATGAGCGCCGACAAGCAGAGCACGTGGTCCTACACGGAAGCGCTGCCGTTTGAGGACGAAGTGCTGCTCCGCGCACGCGAACGGTCACACGAACTCGGCGTGAGCGCGGTCAGCACCGGGGTTGGGGCTGCGCTCACCGTGCTCGCGGCGTCATCGAAGGCGCAGACCGTAGTAGAGGTAGGGACCGGTGCCGGTGTCTCCGGCGTCTGTCTGCTCCGGGGCCTGGGCACCGGCTCAGTGCTGACCACCATTGATTCGGATGTGGACCATCTCCGCGCCGCACGCCAGGCGTATTCGGAAGCGGGCATTCCCGGCAACCGGACCCGCACCATTTCAGGCCGGGCGGCCCAGGTGCTGCCCCGGCTGACGGACAACGCCTACGACCTCGTCTTCATCGACGCGGATAAGCCGTCCTTCCTCCTGTACACCGAACAGGCAGTCCGGCTCCTCAAGCCCGGGGGCCTGATGATCATCAACGGCGCCCTGGACAACGGAAGAGTTGCGGATCCCGCTGCCCGGGACCAGCTGACGGTGACAATGCGGCAGGTGGGGCGGTTCATCCGGGATAATGATTCCCTGGTTTCCGCGCTCCTGCCCACCGGCGACGGCCTGCAGCTGGCCGTCAAGACGGCCGCTAGGCGGCCTGCGCCCTAAGCCGGGCAGCCCGGGCCCGCAGGAATGCGATCAGCAGCCGGGCCCCGAAGCCCGTGGCTCCCTTCGCGTATTCGTGGGTATCCGCGCCCACTTCCATGGGACCTGCGATGTCCAGGTGGATCCAGGGCGTCCCGTCCACGAACTTCTCCAGGAACAGTGCGCCCAGGATCGCCCCGCCGCCCGCCTTGGCACCCACTGGCGCAACATGCGCCAGGTCCGCGGAGGTCGAATCAAGCAAATAGTCGTATTCGGGTACCAGCGGCAGCTGCCAGAGCGGCTCGCCGCTGCTGCTCGCGGCAGCTTCCATCGCGGTCAGCAGCCGGGGGTCGTTGCCGAAGAGCGCCGCGTGCCGCTTGCCCAGTCCGAGCATCGCTGCACCGGTAAGGGTTGCGACGTCGATCAGCGCCGAGGGGTTGAGCTCCTTCACGGCGTAGGCCAGCGCATCGGCAAGGACCATGCGTCCTTCAGCGTCCGTGTTGCCGATTTCCACCGTGGTGCCGTTGTAAGTGCGCACAATGTCGCCGGGACGGTAGGACGCGGCACCCAGTGCGTTCTCGGCAAGGGCGAGCAGCGCCGTCACTTCGAACGGTACCTGCAGCTCGGCAGCTGCCTGGACGGCCGCCAGGACGACGGCGGAACCCGCCATGTCCATTTTCATCGCCGGCATGGACTCACGGGGCTTCAGCGAGATACCGCCTGAATCGAAGGTGATGCCTTTGCCTACAAGGACAACGCTCTCGCCGGCGGCAGCCGAAGCGGGCCGGTACGTCACCCGCACCAGGCGGGGGCCGTGTGCCGAGCCGGAACCAACGGCGGTGAGCCCCCCGAAGCCTTCGGCCTGCAGCCGCTGCGGATCCCAGACTTCAATGTCCAGGCCGGAGGCGGAAGCCACGGCAGCCGCCTGGGCAGCCATCCACTCCGGTGTGGCGGTGTCCGGCGGGGCGTTGGTCAGGTCCCGGGCGAGCCAGGCGGCGCGGGCCGCGGTCTCTGCGGGTTCCAGGGCCTGGGGCAGCAGTCCGGTGACTTCCATTTCCGCTGCCATCGGTTCTCCGGGCCCCTTCTGCCCGGTCCGGGGTGCCCGGTATCCGCCGAGGAAAAACCCTTCGAGGAACGCCTGCTGCGCCTGGGCAGTCAGTGAATCGATGACGCTCATGCGAATCCGGCGGGCGCCAAACGTTGCCCGCGCCAGGCTCGCTCCGGCCCGTCGCAGGCTTTGGTGGGACTCGTCGCCGACTCCGAGATAGATGAGCTTGGCGGGAAGATCATCCGATCCCCGCGGAGCCTCTACTACCAGGTGCTCACCGGCCTTGCCGGTGATACCTGCCGCTTCGGCGCGGGAAGCCACATCGATTCCGTAGCGCACCGCAGCTTCCACGGCCCCGCGCCGGGGCTCGGGGACCGTGCGGTCACCGGGCGGACCAGGAGCAATGGCTACGGCAAGAACATCCACGCCCTCAGCCGGGAGCGGCTGGAGCCCGCTGCCTTCGGCCGGGGCGCCGGGGCGCTCCGCCAGCGGAGCGAGCCCGGTTACCGTTGTCATCCTGCGGGTAGCCTGCGAGGCTCCTGCAGGCCTTGGGTTCTGCCTGTTGGGACGCATGCACCAAGCCTAGCTGGTGACGCCGAGGAGGCATTCCTTGAGCTTGCCTGCTTCTTCTGCGTTGAGTTCAACGACCAGCCGGCCGCCGCCGTCGATGGGCACCCGCAGGATCAGGCTGCGCCCTTCCTTGGTGACCTCCATGGGTCCATCACCCGTACGCGGTTTCATCGCAGCCATATTGAAGTTCCCCTTTCAAAAGTGCACTGCGGGGTTATTCCCCGAGTAGTCACCGTTCCCGCTGCTGCCGGGCCCCCATTGTTGTTAGGGTGCCGAGCCGCAATTGGTGCCATTATTCCGCACAAACCGTAAGCAGGCGAAATTTCGGTGTGTCTGGGGACACATCCATGCTGTGCGCGGAGGTTAGGAAACTGTCCTGAATTCACACCCGGCCAGATGATCGTTCACATATCCGGTTGCCTGCAGCATCGCATAGGCGGTCACCGGCCCAACGAACCGGAACCCGTGCCGCCGCAGCTCCCGGGAGAGGCCGCGGGATTCCGCCGTCTGAGCCGGAACGTCCGCAAGGAACTGCGGTGCGGGCTCCTCCGGAGGCCGGTGCCTCTCCAGGATCAGTGCCAGCGATTCGCCCTCCGGCAGGGCCAGCAGTGCGCGCGCATTGCCGATCGTGGCGCGGATTTTCGACTCGTTGCGGACAATGCCCGCGTTACCCATCAGCGAGGCCACGTCCTCCTCGCCGAAAGCAGCTACCGTGTGCGGATCGAAGCCCTTGAACGCCTCACGGAAAGCCTCCCTTTTCCGCAAAATGGTGATCCAGCTCAACCCGGATTGGAACCCCTCAAGGCACAGCCGCTCAAACAGGGCGGATTCGCCGTGGACGGGACGGCCCCATTCGGTGTCGTGGTACGCCAGGTAATCCTCACTGGCCACGGACCAGGGGCAGCGAAGACGGCCGTCAGGCCCGGGGAGTGCGCTCACGGGTCCAGCCGGCCTGAGCGCCGGTTGGGCTCCCCAAGGGCATGCCGGCCCGTTTCGGGCCGGATACCGGCTTCCGGTTCCCGAAGCTGCGCCAGGGCGGCATCCCGTTCCAGCAGCGCCTGGGCCAGCCGGGCCAGGACTTCGTCCACCTCATCCATGCGGTAACCGCGCAGCGCTACTGAAAACCTAAGGTCGGCTATGTCGGCGGCGTCCGGGTGATCCGGCAGGAGCACCGGCGGCAGACGCGGATCGGGTTCCCCGGGGACAGCTGCCAGATCCGGGATGCGCAGGGCGGCAGTGGTTCCTCCACGGCGCGGGCCGGTCCGGCCGGCAGCGAAAAGTGCTGCGGCACCTACGGCGGCTATTGCCAGGAATGCAAGCAGGATCATCACCGGTCCATCGTCGCAGATCCGCGGCCGTGCAGTCAGAGGGAGCGGTGCCCCGCACTGTCGGCGATGATGAGCTTCACGGCCTCGGCCGGGTCATCCACCAGGTGGACAAGGTCCAGGTCCTTAGCGGAGATCATGCCTTCCTCCAGCAGTGTTCCCCGCACCCAATCAAGCAGCGGCTTCCAGAATTCGGTGCCAATGAGGACTATGGGGAATGAGGTGACTTTCTGCGTCTGGACCAGCGTCATGGCCTCGAAGAGTTCATCCAGCGTGCCAAAGCCGCCCGGAAGCACAATAAATCCCTGAGCGTACTTTACGAACATTGTCTTGCGGACAAAGAAATAGCGGAAGTTGATGCCCAGGTCCACCCAGTCATTGAGGCCCGTTTCGAAGGGCAGTTCAATTCCCAGGCCAACGGACACTCCCCCGGCTTCAACAGCGCCCTTGTTTGCTGCCTCCATTGAACCGGGGCCGCCTCCCGTGATGACCGCCAGGCCTGCTTCCGAAAGAAGCCTGCCTACGGCCTCGCCCGTCTGGTACCAGCGGGACCCCGGCAGGCTGCGCGCGGAGCCGAACACGCTGACTGCGGGCCCCAGTTCCGAAAGGGTTCCGAATCCCTCTACGAACTCGCTCTGGATGCGCAGCACGCGCCACGGGTCGGTGTGGGTGAAACTCGTTCCGTCCGCGGTGTCCAGGAGGAACCGGTCCGACTGCGGCACCCGGGCCTGCCCGCGGCGCAGTTCCACCGGACCGCGCCGCTTGGCGGATGCCGGACTGTTGAAGCGTTCTTCGTCGCTGATAGCCATCTACCAAGGCTAGCGTCACCGAGGTGACGCACACCCCACCGCCGCGTCCCCGGCCCGGGGTGATTTGGTTTCTCTTGAGTCACGATTTGTCCACGTCAGAGTGATCGGGAACACCGGGGGTTGATTTGTTCGCTATCTTCTACCTATGACCAGTGACACAACATCAGGGCAGCCGGTGCCTGAGCAAGCAGCACCCCTCGTCTCGCTGAAGAACGTGAACAAGCACTTCGGGGACCTCCATGTGCTGCGGGACATCAACCTTGATGTGGCGCGCGGCGAAGTGGTGGTGGTGATCGGCCCCTCCGGGTCCGGCAAGTCAACACTGTGCCGCGCCATCAACCGCCTGGAAACGATCGACGACGGTGAAATCACCATCGACGGCAAGGCCCTGCCCGCGGAGGGCAAGGCACTGGCCAAGCTGCGTGCCGACGTCGGAATGGTCTTCCAGTCCTTCAACCTGTTCGCGCACAAGTCCATCCTGGACAACGTGGCCCTGGGCCCCATCAAGGTTAAGCGGACCAAGACCGCCGAAGCCAAGGAAAAGGCCATGGCGCTGCTGAAGCGGGTTGGCGTGGACAACCAGGCCAACAAGCTCCCGGCCCAGCTCTCCGGCGGCCAGCAGCAGCGCGTCGCCATTGCGCGGGCGCTCGCCATGAAGCCCAAGGTCATGCTCTTCGACGAGCCCACCTCCGCCCTGGACCCGGAAATGATCAACGAGGTCCTGGACACCATGGTGGAACTCGCCCAGGAGGGCATGACCATGATCGTGGTGACCCACGAAATGGGCTTCGCCCGCAAGGCGGCAGACCGCGTGATCTTCATGGCGGACGGTCAGATCGTTGAGCAGGCCGCACCGGAAGAATTCTTCACCAATCCGAAGAGCGACCGGGCCAAGGACTTCCTCGGCAAGATCCTCGCCCACTAGCGCGCCACTCAAGCAGCACCAGCTTTTCATCCACCCTTTGAGGCAAGGCTTCGGTCCCCACGGACCCAGGCCGCAATGCAAGGAGAAAAAATGCGCAAGACCCGTTACGCAGCCGCCGCCATGGCCGCAGCTGCCGCACTGACCCTGTCCGCCTGCGGCGGCGACTCCGGCTCCGACTCGGCAGCATCCGGTGATGGAGAGAACATCCGCATCGGCATCAAGTTTGACCAGCCGGGCCTGGGCTTCGCGGAATCCGGCGATTACTCCGGCTTCGACGTGGATGTGGCCAAGTACGTAGCCAACGAACTGGGCTACAGCGAAGACCAGATCGAGTTCATCGAGACCCCGTCCGCCCAGCGCGAAAACATGCTCGAGAACGACCAGGTCGACATGATCTTCGCGACCTACTCCATCACGGATACGCGCAAGGAAAAGGTCTCCTTCGCCGGACCGTACTTCGTGGCCGGCCAGGACCTGCTGGTCCGCTCCGACTCCGACATTACCGGTCCCGAAGACCTGAACGGCAAGACCCTGTGCTCGGTCACCGGCTCCACGTCCGCCCAGAAGGTCAAAGACGGCATCGCCAATGACGTGAACCTGGTTGAGCAGCCCAGCTACGCCGAGTGCGTCACCGCCATGCAGGGCGGCTCGATTGACGCCGTCACCACTGATGACATCATCCTGGCCGGCCTGGCCTCGACGGATGCCAACAAGGGCCAGTTCAAGGTTGTTGGCAACACCTTCTCCGAAGAGAAGTACGGCGTCGGCATCCAGAAGGGCAGCGACAAGTGTGAAGACATCAACGCTGCCATCGAAAAGATGATCGAAGACGGCGCGTGGGAAGAAGCCATCAAGAAGAACACCGAAGGCGCTGACTACACGTTCAACGCCGAGCTGAACCCGCCGACCATGGACGCCTGCGCCTAAGCGGCCCGCTTCCGCCTCGCTTTCGGCGGCAACGTTCGGGGCAGGGCCTAGGCCCTGCCCCGAACTCCGCTCCACATATTTTTTTACGGAAGAGGTGACATATGGAAGGTTTCCTCGAACTCTTCGGCGAATACGACGTCGTCGGGGCCTTCTGGGTCAACATCCAACTCACGTTCTGGGCCGGTCTCTGGTCCCTGGTGCTCGGCACCATCCTGGCCGTGATGCGTATTTCGCCGATCGCCAGCCTTCGCTGGTTCGGTACTGCGTACGTGAACATCTTCAGGAACACCCCGCTGACCATCATCATGGTTTTCGGCACTCTGGCCTTGTGGTCCCAGCTGCAGGTAAACCTCTCCTCAGACTTCCAGCTCAACTTCTTCCGGCTCGCTGTTCTGTCCCTGTCGGTCTACCACGCGGCATTCGTTTGCGAGGCGATTCGAAGCGGCGTGAACACCGTCCCGCTGGGACAGGCTGAAGCTGCCCGCTCCATCGGGCTGTCCTTCCTGCCCGCGGCCTGGCTGATCATTCTCCCGCAGGCCTTCCGCGGGGCCGTGGCGCCGCTGGGCAACGTGCTGATCGCGCTGGCGAAGAACACCACCGTCGCTGCGGTGGCCAGTGTTGCCGAAGCGTCCGGGCTGATGAAGACGATGATTGAGTTCCGGCCGGATCTGATGACGCAGATCTTCCTCACCTTCGCGATGGGCTTCGTGCTTATTGTGATTCCCATTGGCCTGCTCACTACCTGGGCCTCGAAGAAGCTGGCGGTGGCACGATGAGCCAAAGTGTCCTGTTTGATGCCCCCGGGCCGCGCGCACGGCGGCGCATCCTCATTGCCAACATCCTCGGGGTGCTCTTCATCCTGGGCCTGCTCGCCATCGTCGTGAATGGACTGGCGGAAAAGGGCCAGTTCGAAGCGGCCAAGTGGACGCCGTTCCTTGAGGCTGACACCTGGCAGTACAACATGCTCCCGGGCCTGATGGCCACGCTCCGCGCAGCCGCCGTCGCCATCGTGACGTCCATCGTCTTTGGCCTGATTTTCGGTCTGGGACGCCTGTCCTCGATCAAGGCCATCAGCTGGGTTGCCGGCATCATCGTGGAGTTCTTCCGCGCAGTACCCGTGCTGCTGATGATGATCTTCTTCTACCAGTTCCTCTCGAAGGCCACTCCGGTTCCGCCGGCAGATGTTCCGTTCGTAGCCGTGGTGCTGGCGCTGACCCTGTACAACGGCGCAGTCATCGCCGAGCTGGTGCGCTCCGGCGTCTTCGGGCTGCCCAAGGGACAGCGCGAAGCCGGGCTCGCCATCGGCCTGACCCGCAGCCAGTCACTGCGGGTGATCGAGGTTCCGCAGGCACTGGTTGCCATGCTGCCGGCCCTGCTGAGCCAGTTCGTGGTGATCCTGAAGGACTCCGCCCTGGGTGCCTTCATCGGCTACAGCGAACTGCTCGTCTTCGCCCGCAGGCTTGCCGCAGGCGAAGGCAACATCCTGCCGGCCCTGCTGGTCACGGCAGCGATCTTCATTGTCCTGAACATGCTCCTGACGTTCGCCGCGCAGCGCCTCTCGCGCAGGCTCGGCGCCCGGGCAGGAAACCTGCTCAAGGCCGAAGACGCCGTCGAACCTGAAGGCGTGCCTGCACCGACCAAGTAGTCCGCACATCCAGATGACAGAAAGTGCCCTTTAGAAGCTTCTAAAGGGCACTTTCTGTCATGTGGATGCGGTGCTAGTTCGCGAGCCAGGCCTGAAGCGCCGCGAGGCAACGGCGGATCGCCTCCGCGCTCACATGCTCGTTGTCCGAATGTGCCAGCAGCGCATCCCCCGGCCCAAAGTTGACGGCAGGAATTCCCAGGGCACTGAAACGGGCGACGTCGGTCCAGCCATACTTGGGCTTCGGCTCGGCTCCCACGGCTGCCACGAAACTGGCTGCTGCCGGACGGTCCAAGCCGGGACGGGCACCGGCGGAGGAGTCGGTGAGCACCAGGTCGAAGCCGTCCAGCAGCTCCCGTACGTAGGCCTCCGCCTGTGCAGGACTCTTGTCCGGCGCGAACCGGTAATTGATCTCCACAACGGCGGAATCGGGAATGACGTTGCCTGCCGTGCCGCCGTGGATCTTCACCGCATTGAGTGACTCCCGGTAGTCCAGGCCTTCAACCCGGACCGTCGCCGGCTCGTGGTCGCGCAGCCGCACCAGGATCTCGGCGGCTGCGTGAATGGCGTTCTCGCCCATCCAGGCACGGGCTGAGTGCGCCGCTTTGCCGGTTGTTCGGGCCTGGAAGCGCATGGTCCCGTTGCATCCGCCCTCCACCGTGCCGTCCGTGGGTTCCAGCAGGATCGCGAAGTCAGCCTTCATCCATTCAGGAAAGGACTTTTCCAGCCTGCCCAGGCCGCTGAGGGAGGCGTCGACTTCCTCGTGGTCGTAGAAGATGAAGGTGATGTCCCGGTTCGGATTGGTGAGTCTGGCAGCCAGCGCCAGCTGCACGGCCACGCCGCCCTTCATGTCGGTGGCACCCCGGCCGTAAATGACGTCTCCGTTACGGGTCGACGGCACGGTTCCCTGCGAGCCGGGGACCGAGGGCAGCGGCACGGTGTCCAGGTGTCCCGCGAGGATGACGCGTTCGCTGCGTCCAAGCCTCGTGCGGGCCATGATCGAATCGCCGTCGCGCACCACTTCCAGGTGATCGAGGCCCTTCAGCGCAGCCTCCACTGCATCGGCAATGGCCGCTTCGTTTCCGGACACACTCTCGATGTCCATCAGTGCCGCCGTAAGGTCAGCGACGTCGTCGAGCAGGTTCAGGGGTTTGGCAGGTAATACGGTCACCGGTCCACAGTACCGCTCGGTAGAGTAGAAGCCATGACTTCAAGCTCTTCCTCAGCCCCCACCCCACGCACCGCGTCCGGTCTCGGACTGGCCACCGTAGCCGCAGACGGCACGGTACTGGACGTCTGGTATCCCCGCCCGGCCCTTGCTCCCCTGGAGAACGACGCAGCGCTGGCAGCAGAGCTCGCGAAGGCAGCGGACGCCATGGCTGACGAAGTCCGCGGAACCCGCGGAGAGGTCCTGGAAACGCAGATCGACCTCGATGCTGCCCCTGCCGGCACCGCTGACGCCTACCTCCGCCTGCACGTTCTCTCCGCCCGCCTCGCAGCTCCCAACACCATCAACCTGGACGGCATCTTCGGTGTCCTTCCCAACGTTGTCTGGACCAACTTCGGTCCGTGCCAGGTGGCCGGCTTCGACGAAGTCCGGATTGGCCTGCGTGCCCGCGGCGCAGTGACTGTCTACGGCGTGGACAAGTTCCCGCGCATGGTGGATTACGTGCTGCCCTCCGGCGTGCGCATCGCGGATGCGGACCGCGTGCGTCTCGGCGCGCACCTGGCCGAAGGCACCACTGTCATGCACGAAGGATTCGTCAACTTCAACGCCGGCACCCTCGGCACCTCCATGGTGGAGGGCCGCATCTCGGCAGGCGTCGTCGTGGGCAACGGTTCCGACGTCGGAGGCGGCGCGTCCATCATGGGCACCCTCTCCGGTGGCGGCAAGGAACGCATCACCGTGGGCGAGCGGGTGCTGCTGGGCGCCAACTCCGGCGTGGGCATCAGCATCGGCGATGACAGCGTCGTCGAGGCCGGCCTGTACGTCACTGCGGGTACCCGCGTGAATGTCACCGACCCCGAAACGAACGACGTCCGCACGGTCAAGGCCGCGGATCTCTCCGGCGTTCCCGGCCTGCTGTTCCGCCGCAATTCAGCCACCGGCGCTGTGGAAGCCCTGCCCCGGCTGGCCCGCACCGTCGAACTGAACGAAGCGCTGCACGCCAACTAGGGTCCGGTCCGGGAGAGAAGGGCAGTGGCCCGCAGCATTCCGCCGGTACGGCGCAGACGCAGCAGCGTGCTGCTTCTTGGTGCCGCGGCAGCAGCCGCGCTGCTGCTTTACCTCCTGGTCATGGCATCCGGACGTGACGAGGTGCGTCCGGTGCGCGAACGCTGTACCGCAACGGTCAGCGGCGCTTCCTGGTCCCTGAACCCGGACCAGGCGGTCAACGCCTCCACCATCACGGCAGTCGCCGTCGCCCGTGGCCTTCCGCCGCGGGCGGCGTCGATCGCGCTGGCCACGGCCGTCCAGGAGTCCGGTCTCCGGAACCTGAATTACGGAGACGACGCCGGGCCGGATTCACGCGGACTGTTCCAGCAGCGTCCGTCCCAGGGCTGGGGCGCGCAGGAGCAGGTCATGGATCCGGTTTATGCGGCCAACGCTTTTTATGACGCCCTCGTCGAGGTCCCCGGGTACCAGGACCTTCCCCTCACCGTTGCCGCCCAGACCGTCCAGCGCAGCGCGTTCCCCGATGCCTACGCGGACCACGAATCCGAAGGCAGGGCCTTCGCCTCCGCCCTGACCGGCCAGACGCCTGCGGCACTGGGCTGCACGCTGGGTCCCGCAGAGGCAGCCGGCGATCCGGACACGGTCCTGGCCGCGATGTCCGCGCTCTATGGGGAACAGCAGGCCATGATCCTCGGAGAGGTGCTGGTGGTGGGCGCCTCCGGCGAATACGGCTGGTCCCTGGCGCAGTGGGCAGTAGCCAACGCCAAGGCACTGAACATCAACGACGTTTCCTATGACTCCAGGACCTGGACCCGCGGCAGCGGTGCCTGGAGCGAATCGGATGCTCCGGCGGCCCAGGTGGCCATCAAGACTGCACCGGCACCGGCCGGTTCGGGATAGCGCTGGGCCGGGCCGGATGGCGAATCCGTTAGGCTGGAAACCATGCGAATACTAGTCACCGGAGGAACCGGCTACATCGGGTCCCACACCACGCTCGAGCTGCTGCAGGCCGGCCACGACGTCGTTGTCATGGACAACCTGGCAAACTCCAGCACTGAATCCCTGGCCCGGGTCCAGGAACTCACCGGACGCACCGCCGCTTTTGTACAGGCTGATCTCCTTGACCCAGCTGCCCTGGAGCAGATCTTCACCGAGCACTCCCCCGAGGCCGTCATCCACTTCGCCGGGCTCAAGGCGGTCGGTGAATCGGTGGCAAAGCCGCTGCACTACTACCGGAACAATGTTGCCGGCACCCTGAACCTGCTTGATGCCATGGACCGCCATGACGTCCGGACCATCGTCTTCAGTTCCTCGGCCACCGTGTACGGGGCATCGGAAGAGGTGCCGCTGGCAGAGCACAGGCCCATGGACGCCGTGAACCCCTACGGCCGCACCAAGGAGCAGATCGAGGACATCCTTGCGGACCTCGGTGCTTCTGACGAGCGCTGGAGCATTGCGCTGCTGCGCTACTTCAATCCGGTTGGCGCGCACGAATCCGGACGCATCGGCGAAGATCCCACCGGCGTGCCCAACAACCTGCTGCCGTTCGTGGCCCAGGTCGCCGTCGGGCGCAGGGAAAAGGTCATGGTCTTCGGCAGCGATTACCCCACTCCCGACGGCACGGGCGTGCGCGATTACATCCACGTCATGGACCTGGCTGCCGGTCACCTCGCTGCCCTTGATTACATTGCCGCCCGCAAGGGGGTCAAGCGCTGGAACCTTGGCACCGGCAACGGTTCCTCGGTGCTGGAGGTCCTGGCAGCCTTCTCCAAGGCAGCAGGCAAGGACGTTCCCTACGAACTGGCGCCGAGGCGTCCCGGAGACGCTGCCGTAAGCTACGCTGACCCCGCTGCTGCCAAGGCCGATCTGGGCTGGACCGCCAGCCGTTCCCTCGAAGACATGTGCCGGGACCACTGGAACTGGCAGAAGCAGAACCCGCAGGGCTACGCCTCCCAGGCCTAGCCCTGCCCCGTCGCCCCGTCTCTCTCTCCCCGCCGAGAGGCCAGTTACGGCCCGTTTGACGCGTCAAACGGGCTGTCCGCCTTG
>NZ_JBPPSW010000016.1:0-72437 GCF_051337705.1 Arthrobacter sp. IK3
TATCACCCATGCCGAGATCGATCACACCAAGCCCTTCTCCCACGGCGGGCCCACGGATCACGCGAATCTGGAACACCTCTGTCCTAAGCACCACCGGTTCAAAACCCTCGGCCACTGGACAGCACGCCAGCCGGAGGCTGGAACCGTCGAGTGGAACTCACCCACCGGACGCATCTACGCAACCGACCCAGCACTGGACTACCAACCGACCCCACCGACACGCAAAGCGTCAAACAATCCGGCTGAAAGCGTTCAAGACTCGAAACACGATCCCCCACCGTTCTAACGATCGGGGTAAGCCTCTGGCGACGCATAAAGCCGGGACACGGGGCACTGCGGAGAAATGGGCGCGAGCAGCGGCGCGGAGCCTGGTCGGCTACTAGGTGCCATTGTGCAGAGGCGTCAGGGCTGAGCAGCAGCGCCTCGCCTGGGTAGATGCGGGGCACCATCGAGCAATCGCACGTGGCCTGAGCAGTTGTCAGGCGCCACGGTCCAGGGGAGAGAGGGTCAAGCAGCAGCGCCTTGCCTGGATAGATACGGGGGCACCATCGAGCAATGACACGTGGCCTGAGCAGTTGTCAGGCGCCACGGTCCAGAGGATGGAGGGTCAAGCAGTAGCGCGGCGCCTTGGGCAGTCACGAGGCGCCAGTGAGCCGTGACGCGGCACCTGAGCACTGACAGAACGTATCGGAGACGTGAAACTCAAACAGTGACGCGTCAGCTAAACACGAGGACGCCTTGCAGGCGTGAAGCTCGTGCAGCGGCCCGACGCACGGGCGGCCACCAAGCACCCTGCCAGTTGCCGCGGCGTCGGGCCATTGACAACACCCCGGGCAGCAACTCCCGGCTCTAACTCAACGTTATGCGGTTCCGGAACGACTGTGGAATGCCAGTCCAGTCCCCTGCAGAACCAGCGTCCGGCCACCCGTCCGAACCAACAACCGGCTCAGGCCGCTGTAGCCAGCCGCCGGTTCCTATTCCGGACTGCCATGATGATGCGGCAAACCAGGTAAATGGCAAACGAAATCGTTGTCACGTACGGGCTGATCGGAATCCGGCCCCCAAGAGCCAGAAGAATGCCGCCAACGGCAGAAACCAGGGCAAACATGACGCTCAGCCCAACCACAAGCCGGGGAGACGAGGTCACAAGCAGGGCAGCAGCAGCCGGAGTAATAAGGAGAGAAAGAACCAGAAGCGCACCAACAACCTGGATGGACAGCGCAACCGAAAGACCCAAAAGGAACATAAACACGATGGACAGCACGCCAACCGGAACACCCCGGGCCTGGGCAAGCTCGGGATCGGCACTGGCAAACGTCAACGGACGCCAGACAAAAACCAGTCCAACAACAACGACGGCGGCACAAATGGCCAGCAGGTTCAGCTGGACACTGTCCACGGCAACAATCTGGCCGGTAAGCAGTCCGAACTTATTGGCAGAGCGCCCCTCATAGAGAGCGAGAAAAAGGATGCCCAAACCCAAGCCGAAGGGCATGATCACACCGGTAATGGAATTCCGGTCCCGCGCCTTCAAACCCAGCAGGGCGAGGATCAGGGCAGCCGCAATTGAACCGGCTAGGGAACCAAGAACAACATTCGCTCCCAGAAGCAGGGCCAGGGCCGCACCGGCAAAAGACAGCTCGGCAATGCCGTGGACAGCAAAGGCAAGATCGCGCATCATCACAAACACGCCGATAAGCCCGCCAACAAGACCAAGAATGGCCGCAGCCCACAACGAGTTGGTTACCAGCGGGAGCAGCTGCCCGTAGTCGCTGAAGTCGAATACGGAGGAGAAGAACTCAGAAAGGTCCAAGATCGGCCTCGCTTTCGCCGTGGTGGTGCGTAGTGGCGTCGGGAACGCCCAGCACCACAATCCGGCCGTGGCTGCGCAGGACCTCCACATGGGAACCGTACATATCCGAAAGCACATCCGAACGCAGGACTTCCGACGGCGTTCCGGTACGGAACTGGCCACCGGCGAGGTAAAGGACCCGGTCAACATAGTCGATGATCGGATTGATTTCGTGCGTCACGAACACGACGGCAGAGTCATGGACATGCGCACGGGCATCAATGAGGGCGCTGATCGCCTGCTGGTGGTGCAAATCAAGGGAGAGCAGCGGTTCGTCACAGAGCAAAAGATCAGGGTCAGTGGCCAGAGCCTGGGCAGCACGCAGGCGCTGCAGTTCGCCGCCGGAGAGCTTGCCCACCGGAGCATCCGCATAACTCGTGGCACCCACCTGCGCAAGAAGCTCATCCACCCGGGCACGCACAGGACCCCGGCGGAGGCGGATACCCCACTTGTCGCCGTCGACCCCCATGCCAACCAAGTCCCGGGCACGCAGCGGAGTGCCGGGAGCAAAGGACTTCTGCTGCGGGATGTAGCCAATGTCCTTGCTTCCGCGCTCAACGCGGCGCCCGTTGATAATCACGGTTCCGGCACTGAGCGGCTGGAGCCCCAGCAGCACCTTCAGCAGTGTCGTCTTGCCGGTGCCGTTGGGCCCCAGGACGGCAAGGAACTCACCGGAACTGATATCCAGGTCCAGGCCCTGCCACAGCGTACGGCTGCCAAAGGCCATGGAGGCCCCGCGCAGCTGCACGACGGGGCGGCTCACTGCAGGACGTCCTGGATGGCCGTCACGTTGCGGTTCATCCATGCAAGGAAGTCCTCGCCCTCTGGAAGAGTTTCGGAGAAGTCGACCACCGGAATGCCGGCATCTTCAGCAGTCCCGCGCACAGCCTCAGTCTGCGATGTGGAGGTCTGCTCGTTATACGCGAGGAACGCGATATCCCCGGAGGCCAGCAGATTCTGCATTTCCTTCAGCACGGCAGGCGGGACATCCTGGCCCTCCTCGACAGCCTCCGTGAAATCGTCCGGAGTGACATTGTGCAGCCCGGCGTCCTCCAGGAGATACGCGGGGACCGGTTCCGTCATGGCGACGTCGCGGCCCTCCGCTGCGGCACGGACCTCGCCAAGGCGGTCCTCCAGTTCCTGGATACCCGAGGCGAAGCCGGCCGCGTTGTCACGGAAAGCCTGCTCGTTTTCAGGATCCAGTTCAGCCAGCCGCTCGGCAGCTGCTTCGGCCAGCAGGCCCATCGCTTCCGGGTCGTACCAGACGTGCTCGTTGAATCCGCCGTGCGAGTGCCCGCCATGGCTGTGGCTGGCGTGGCTGTCGCCGTGGTCTTCGTCGTCGCCCTCTGAGTGTCCTTCATCAAGACCCGAGATCTCGACGGCGTTCAGGACGTTTTCCCCGGCCACCGACTCCTCCTGGACCAGGGTCTCCATGAAGGAGTCGTATCCCCCGCCATTCAGGACAACGAGTGCTGCCTCGGAAACAGCGAGCTTGTCCCGTGCAGTCGCCTCGTAGGAGTGCGGGTCCTGCGAGGGACGGTTGATGATCGACTCGACGCTGACGAACTCGCCGCCGACCGATTCAAGGATGCTGCCGTACACGTTGGTTGAGGCGACAACCCGGATGGTGTCACCGTCTTCGCCGGCGCCGCCGTCAACTCCAGCATTCGAGGAGCAGGCGGAAAGCGCGAGTGCGGCAGCGGCAAGGGTCCCGGCCACACGGAAAGGCAGGCGGCGCATAGTGTCAGTATCCCCGTTTCGAGTCTCGGTACAACCTCCGGCGGCACCGGGGCTTGATCAGCATAACGTAAACGCGAATCATTCGCATCTAAGGGGTCTAGCCGCTGAAACTCTCCCCCGAGCGGCGCAGCCCCTGGGACTGGGTAGCATCCCGAATCTCGCCCACCAGCTGCTCGATGATGTCCTCCAGGAACAGCACGCCCCGGGTCTGAGCGTCATCGCCAAGGACTCGGGCAACGTGGGAGCCCGTCCGCTGCATGACCGCCAGCGCATCCTCGATTCCGTCGCTGAGCCGCAGATTGGCCAGAGTGCGGACCTTGTTTTCCGTGATCGGCCGCTCGTAGGCCTCCTCCGGAATGGCCATGACGTCCTTCAGGTGCATGTACCCGGTGAAGTTTCCTGCCTCGTCCATCAGCACAAAGCGGGAGAAGCCGGTGCGCCCAACAGCCTTCTCGAACTCGGCCGGAGTGCAGTCCGTTCGCAGGGTAACCAGCTCATCGAGGGGCACCATGACCTCCCCGGCCGTCTGGCCCGAGAATTCGAGGGCTCCGGAGATGACTCCCGAGTCATCGGCAACCAGCCCGTGCCGGGTGGATTCCTGGACGATTGACTGCACTTCCTGGAGCGTGAAGGACGAGGTCACCTCGTCCTTCGGGGTAATCCCAACAACCCGCAGGGCATGGTTCGCGATCCAGTTGAGGCTTGCCGTGATCGGGCGGACCACCCGCGAGACCATGACCAGCGGAGGGGCCAGTGCCAGCGCAGCGCGGTCCGCTACGGACACTGAAATGTTCTTGGGCACCATCTCGCCGATGGTCACGTGCAGGAACGTCACGAACAGGAGTGCGGCCAGGAACCCGGCTAGATCAGCCACCTCGAGCGGTACGCCCACCGCTTCCAGCGGCGCCGCAAGCAGATGGTGGATCGCCGGTTCCGCGACATACAGGATGAGCAGTGAACACACGGTGATTCCCAGCTGGGCACATGCCAGCATCAGGGACACGTGCTCCATGGCCCAGAGAGTTGTCTTGGCCCGCTTTGAACCAGCCTCCGCCAAGGGTTCGATCTGGCTGCGGCGGGCAGACATAACGGCGAATTCAGCACCCACAAAGAACGCGTTGCCCAGCAGCAGGACCACCAGCCAGAAAATACCGGCGAGATCACTCATCGTGTTCCCTCCCTGCGGCCGGCCGCGGATCCGGCGTTTCCCACTGACCGGGCACCATGCGCGGCAACCGGCTCGGTACCGCCCGCGGCACGCGCCGTGCGGGCCGACGGTGCAGCCGGAGCTTCACCCTCGGCGGCTTCGTCAGGACCTGACTCAACCGGGACGAAGCAGACCCTGTCGATCCGCCGTCCGTCCATCCGCTCGACTTCCAGGACCCCGCCGGGAACCGGCACTGTGTCTCCCACCTCGGCGATGCGGCCCAGCTCGGCCATGATGTAGCCGCCCACCGTCTCATAGCCGGATTCGTCCGGCACGTGCAGTGATGGAATCAGGACGGATACTTCATCCGGGCGCATGATGCCCGGGAAGTACCAGTAGCCTGCGGCGCTCTGCAGGACGCCGGGCTTGAGCTTGTCATGTTCGTCGGAAACCTCGCCGACGATTTCCTCCACCAGGTCCTCGAGCGTTGCCACGCCGGCCGTGCCACCCCACTCGTCAAGCACGACGGCGAGCTGCAGGTTTGCGCTGCGCAGTTCGGAGAGCAGCGAGTCCAGGTGCACGGTCTCCGGCACGCGGAGGATGTCGCTCATGATGGCTGCCGCCGGCAGCTCCGCGCGCTTGCGGCGGGGAACGGCAACGGCTTTCTTCACGTGCACCACGCCGCGGATGTCATCCGGGGAATCGCCGAGGACAGGAAAGCGCGAGTAGCCGGTCCGCCGGGCCGCGTCGATGACATCGGAGACGGGCTGGTCGGCGTCGATCGTTTCCAGGCGGATCCGGGGTGTCATGACGTCCGCCGCCGTCCGTTCGGAGAAGGACAGCGTGCGGGCCAGGAAGTTGGCGGTGCCTGCATCCAGGGTGCCCATTTCGGCCGACCGCCGGACCATCGACGAGAGCTCGGCCGGAGTTCGGGCTCCGGAAACCTCTTCTTTGGCTTCAAGGCCAAAGAGATTGAGCACCTTGTTGGCGAACCCGTTGAGCAGGAGGATGGCCGGCTTGAACACGAAGGTGAACGCCAGCTGGGGCCGTGCCAGTGCGCGTCCCACTTTAAAGGGAAGTGCAATGGACATGTTCTTCGGGATCAGTTCACCCAGCAGCATTGAAAGCAGGGTGGCCAGCACCATTGCGGCAACAACCGAGATGGACAGTGACGCGGCCGCAGGGAGCCCAAGGGCGGCAAGCGGCCCCTGGAGCAGCCGGCCCACTGAAGGCTCCATGACATAACCGGTGAGCAGCGTTGTCAGCGTGATACCGAGCTGGCAGCTTGAGAGCTGCGTGGAAAGGGTGGTCAGGCAGCGAAGCAGCGGCTCCGCACGGGTGTCACCCTCCGCCACAGCGCGTCGAACGGTGGGCTGGTCCAGTGCAACCAGCGAGAATTCAACAGCCACAAAAAAACCGGTACCGCAGATCAGCAGCAGCCCGGCTACAAGGAATAGCCACTCCATCTCAGGAACCAGCCTCCATGCGGAGGCACGTGCGTGGGGTTCCCCGGGAGCCTGCCGGCGGATTACCGCCTAGAGGGGGAGGTTCAGCTGAAGCCGGACTGGAAGGCTCCGATGAAGCGGCCGGAGAGTGCGGGGATCGTGTGCGGGCGTTGCCGGCTCTGTGCGTCCTTGCAGGTGAAACCGCAGTGGATGCAGGCCGGCGCCTAGAGTTGCTGTCCATAGACCTTTCAGTTTACAGCTTTGGCTTCGCCGCACCAGATCAAATGCGGCAGCCGGGCACTGTGCACAATCCCACGCAGATGGCTGAGCAAAGTGTGTCGCATCCCACAGGCGGACACCCCTGAGATTGGCCACTTCGGTTGATCTATAACTAGACTTGCAATCAAGTCTCGGTCACTGCGCACCGGGCCGCACCAGCAAGTCTTGAGGCGGAAGCGCTCAGATCATGGTGCCATCAGGGCAAACGGCAACTCATGGAAGAGGCGTATATCTAGTGCCAGACCAACCCAACCACCGCCTGCCGGAGGAATTCGGCGGGAACGAATGGCTTGTCGACGAATTGTACGAGCAGTACCTCAAGGACAAGAATTCTGTCGACAAGAAGTGGTGGAGCATTTTCGACTCCTTTAAAGCGGAGGACGCCAAGTCATCCGCCGGCAACTCAGCCTCAGGCAACGGTTCCACTCCCCCGAGCGAACTCGGCGCCAACCCCGCCACCCGCCAGCTGCCCGTCGTGCAGACCGAGGCCCAGGCCCCGAAGGCCTCAGGCGAATCTCCCGCCGCAACCCAGCAGTCCGGCAAGCCGCCGGTAGCCAAGGAAGCAGCTTCCAGCAAGGACGAGCCGAAGTCGGCCGCAGCAGCTGCCAAGACTGAAAACAAGCCTGCGCCCATCCCGGCCCAGCTGCCAAAGACCAAGCCCAGCACCGAGACCGAAGAAGACACCGTGACGGTGCTCCGCGGCCCGGCCAAGGCCATTGCTACGAACATGGACCTCAGCCTGAGCGTCCCCACCGCAACCACGGTGCGTGCGGTACCCGCCAAGCTGCTGATCGACAACCGGATTGTCATCAACAGCCACCTGGAACGCGCACGCGGCGGCAAGGTCTCCTTCACACACCTGCTCGGCTACGCCATCATCCGTGCAGCTGCCCAGTTCCCGTCCCAGAATGTTTACTACGACGAGGTGGACGGCAAGCCCGTTGCAGTCCAGCCCGCGCACATCAACTTCGGCCTGGCCATCGACATGCCGAAGCCGGACGGATCCCGCCTGCTGGTAGTGCCGAACATCAAGAAGGCTGAAACCCTGAACTTCTCCGAGTTCTGGCACGCCTACGAAGACCTGGTCAAGCGCACCCGCGCCGGCAAGCTCACCGCCGACGACTACAAGGGCACCACCATCTCGCTGACGAACCCGGGCGGCATCGGAACGGTCCACTCCGTACCGCGCCTGTCCAAGGGCCAGGCCTGCATCATCGGTGCCGGCGCCCTTGAGTACCCCGCCGAGTTCCAGGGCGCCAACGAGAAGATCCTTGCGCGCAACGCGATCTCCAAGGTCATCACCCTGACCTCCACCTATGACCACCGTGTCATCCAGGGTGCCGGCAGCGGCGAGTTCCTGCGCATCGTCCACCAGCTCCTGCTGGGCGAGCAGAACTTCTACGATGACATCTTCGAGTCCCTGCGCATCCCCTACGAGCCGGTTCGCTGGAGCCCCGACATCCAGGTCAACCCGGACGAGCAGATCAACAAGGTTGCCCGCATCCAGCAGCTGATCCACGCCTACCGTGTGCGCGGCCACCTGATGGCGGACACAAACCCCCTGGAGTACGTCCAGCGCCGCCACGCGGACCTGGACGTCCTTAACCACGGCCTCACCCTCTGGGACCTGGACCGTGAGTGGCCCACCGGCGGATTCGGCGGCAAGCCGATGCTGAAGCTGCGCAAGATCCTTGGCGTGCTGCGTGATGCCTACTGCCGTACCGCGGGCATCGAATACATGCACATCCAGGATCCGGAAGAGCGTTCCTGGTTCCAGGACCGCCTCGAGGCCCCGTACAGCAAGCCCACCCGCGAAGAGCAGCTGCGCATCCTGAGCAAGCTCAACGCCGCGGAGGCATTCGAGACGTTCCTGCAGACGAAGTTCGTCGGCCAGAAGCGCTTCTCCCTGGAAGGCGGCGAGTCCCTGATTCCGCTGCTGGACGCCATCATCTCCGGTGCCGCTGACGAAGGCATGGAAGAGGTCGGCATTGGCATGGCCCACCGCGGCCGCCTGAACGTGCTCACCAACATCGCCGGCAAGACCTATGCCCAGGTCTTCCGCGAGTTCGAAGGCACCCAGGACCCCCGCTCCGTGCAGGGCTCCGGCGACGTGAAGTACCACCTCGGAACGGAGGGGACCTTCACCTCGGACAACGGCAACCAGACGAAGGTCTACCTGGCCGCGAACCCCTCGCACCTCGAGGCCGGCGACTCAGTCCTTGAAGGCATCGTGCGCGCCAAGCAGGACCGGCTGGACCGCGGGGACGAATTCCCCGTCCTGCCGATCCTCATCCACGGTGATGCTGCCTTCGCGGGCCAGGGCGTGGTGGCGGAAACGCTTAACCTCTCCCAGCTGCGCGGTTACCGCACCGGCGGCACCATCCACGTGATCGTAAACAACCAGGTCGGTTTCACCACTGCACCGACGTCGTCGCGCTCCTCGGTGTACGCCACCGACGTCGCCAAGATGGTCCAGGCGCCGATCTTCCACGTGAACGGTGACGATCCGGAGCAGGTAGTCCGGATGGCCCAGCTGGCCTTTGATTACCGCCAGCGGTTCAACAAGGACGTCGTCATCGACATGGTGTGCTACCGCCGCCGCGGCCACAACGAGGGCGACGATCCCTCGATGACGCAGCCGATGATGTACTCCCTGATCGAGGCCAAGCGCTCGGTGCGCAAGCTCTACACCGAATCGCTCATCGGCCGCGGTGACATCAGCCAGGAAGAAGCTGAGCAGGCACTTCGCGACTACCAGAGCCGCCTTGAGCGGGTCTTCGCGGAAACGCATGCCGCCCAGACTTCCCCTATCCCGGTCATCACCAAGGACTCCGAAGCTGTGTCCGACCTGGAACGTCCGGCAGCGCAGCAGGAAGGCTCCACCATCGTGGCGCCGGCCAGCACTGCGATCTCCCCGGACACGCTGGCCCGGATCGGCAAGGCCCACGTCACCATTCCGGAGGGCTTCACGGTCCACCCGAAGCTGAAGTCCCTGCTGGAGAAGCGCGAGCAGATGTCCCGCGAGGGCAACATCGACTGGGGCTTCGCCGAGATTGCCGCCTTCGGTTCGCTCCTGATGGAAGGCGTGCCCGTCCGGCTTGCCGGCCAGGACTCCCGCCGCGGCACATTCACCCAGCGCCACGCTGTCTTCCATGACCGCGCCACCGGCGCTGAGTGGACTCCGCTGGCAGACCTGGACCCGAACCAGGCCAAGCTGTGGATCTACGACTCGCTGCTGTCCGAATTCGCTGCCCTCGGCTTCGAATACGGCTACTCAGTGGAACGCCCCGACGCACTCGTGCTGTGGGAGGCGCAGTTCGGTGACTTCGTCAACGGTGCGCAGACCATCATTGACGAGTTCATTTCCTCCGCAGAGCAGAAGTGGGGCCAGCGCTCCTCCCTGGTCATGATGCTGCCGCACGGCTACGAAGGCCAGGGCCCGGACCACTCCTCCGCACGGATCGAGCGGTTCCTGCAGCTGTGCGCCGAGGACAACATGATCGTGGCCAACCCCACGACCGGTGCCTCGCACTTCCACCTGCTGCGCCGCCAGGCCTACAGCCGTCCGCGGAAGCCGCTGGTCATCTTCACGCCGAAGCAGCTGCTTCGCCTGAAGGCGGCGGCAACGTCGGTGGAGGAATTCACCCAGGGCTCGTTCCAGCCGGTCATCGGCGAACACGCCGAACTGGAAGCGGGCGCCGTGGACAAGGTCCTGCTGGTCTCCGGCCGCCTGTACTACGACCTGCTGGCCAACCGCCAGAAGGCCGGCGACGAGAAGACCGCGATCATCCGCGTCGAGCAGCTCTACCCGCTGCCCTACAAGGAGATCCAGGACGCTGTGGCCAAGTACCCGAACGCAGAAATCATCTGGGCACAGGACGAGCCGGCCAACCAGGGTCCGTGGCCGTTCATCGGTCTGAACCTGCCGCCGGAACTGGACCGCCCGCTGCGGCTGGTCTCGCGTCCCGCGTCGGCCTCCACGGCCACCGGTTCGGCCAAGCGGCACGCCGTTGAGCAGGACATCCTGGTCAAGAAGGCCTTCGAGCGCCGCTAATAGGCTAGGTTTGGGTGGGGCACCGGCTGGTGCCCCACCCGGCTTTTAACCCGCCCTTCATCTGGACACTGACGCAACTGAAAAGGGAACTCGTGGAACAACGCAGAATCAGGCTCGCTGCGGTCGGAGACGAACTGCTCGCCGGCCACGGCGATCCCCGCGCCCTGGGCTGGCTCGGCCGCGTGCTGGCCCGCACGACGCCGGATAACGCAACGCTGGAGGCCTACAGCCTCGCGGCTCCCGGCGAAGGCACCGAAGCACTTGCCAACCGCTGGCTGATGGAGGCCGGCCGAAGGTTTGATGAGACATGCGAGAACCGGCTGGTGATCGGTCTTTCGGACCGTGACCTGGACCTGGAGCTCTCAACGGCCCGCAGCCGGCTGAACCTTGCCAACATCCTGGACGGAGCCGCCCAGATGAGCATCAAGGTCCTGGTGGTCGGTCCCCCGCCGGGGCTCGACGCCGAACGGAACCGCCGGCTCGCGGACCTCTCCGCAGCCTTCGGCGACGTCACCACCCGCCGCAAGCATGTCTACGTGGATACACTTACTCCGCTGCTCAACCATGAACAGTGGCGGACAGACCTCGCATCCAACGGCGGAACTCCCGGGCAGGCCGGTTACGGCCTGATCGCCTGGCTGGTCCTGCACCGCGGATGGTTCCGCTGGCTCGACCTGCCGGACATGAACTGAAAACCTGATCAGCACGCGAAAGGCGTCCGCACCCGCGGACGCCTTTCGCGTTTTCCGGAGCCAGGCTAGTGCCGGAACACGATCTTTCCGGTGGCAGCGCCGTCGTGCATTCGCCGGAAGCCCTTGGCGGCGTCCTCAAGGGACAGGACCGAATCGATTTCCGGGCGAACCCCCGTGGCCAGCAGGAACTGGACCAGGCGCTGCAGTTCGGCCCGCGTTCCCATGGTGGACCCCAGGACCTTCAGCTGCAGGAAGAAGATGCGGTTCAGGTCAGCAGGGGGGTTCGGTCCGGAGGTAGCACCGCAGGTGACCAGGGCACCGCCCGGCTTCAGGGCCTTCAGGGAATGGCCCCAGGTGGCTTCGCCAACGGAGTCGAAGACGGTGTCCACGCGCTCGGGAAGCCGCGCACCGGACTCGAACACCGCCTCCGCGCCAAGCCTGCGTGCATCCTCCAGCTTGGCCGGGCTGCGGCCTGCTACCCAGACCCTGAACCCGGCAGCAGACGCCAGCGCGGTCAGCGCAGTCGCTACCCCTCCCCCGGCGCCTTGAATCAGCACGGTGGATCCCGGTGCAGCGGGCGAGACGGTAAAGAGCATGCGATAGGCCGTCAGCCATGCCGTGGGCAGGCAGGCGGCTTCCTCGAAGCTGAGCTGCGCAGGCTTGGGAACCAGGTTCCGTTCGGGCACCCACACCTCATCCGCCATCGTGCCCGGATACCGCTCGGAGAGCAGCGTCCGGCGCGGATCGAGGGTCTCGTCGCCGTCCCAGCCCGGCGTGGACATTACCGAGTGCACAATAACGTCGTTGCCGTCGTCGTCCACGCCTGCGGCATCGCAGCCCAGGACCATCGGCAGCCGGTCCGCGGGCAAACCAATTCCCTGCAGGGACCACAGATCGTGCCGGTTCAGTGCCGATGCCCGTACCCGCACCCGCCGGAAACCCGGCTCGGGCTCGGGCCTCGGGAGTTCCCCCACCACCAGCCCGCCGAGCGGATCTTCCTGGGACTGGGACTGGGCGTACACGGCTCGCATGCTGAACTCCTTTGGTCGCTTGGTTGGTCCATCCTAGGCGACGCCGCCTGCGGCCGTGCAGGAACAAGTCCCGCATTTACGCCGAGGGCACAGTGTGTGGGAGACTGAAGGGCAGAACTTGAAAGCGAAAGAAGGAGGCAGCCATGAGCAAGCGAGCACGCAAGCGTCGTGACCGTAAGCGCGGCGGCGCAAACCACGGCAAGCGTCCCAACACTTAAGTTCGGACGTCCGGCCGGATTTTCCGCGCTAACGAAAGAAAACCCCCGCAGCCTTCCGGCGACGGGGGTTTTCCTTTAGCTGCCCAGGTCAGTGGTCTACTGACTGGATCTGGCTGATCCGGGCAAGAATATTTGCCTTCAATGTCTGCGGCGCCTCTTCGGTGCACGAACGCTTCACGACGGAACGGATGACGCACTCAAGGTCATGTTCCCCTGCGCATTCCGGGCACCCCTCGAGGTGCTCCTTGATTTCCACCAGGTCGTCATGCGAAAGCGCGCCGTCCAGGTATTCATACAGGCGTTCGATGCGCGCGTCATCGCAATCACCCAGGCTCTGGCAATCGCTCATAGTGTCTTCCCCTGATTCTCCGCCGCTGCGGCGGCAGCCTTCTGTGCCTTGCCCTTGATGCCGCGCTCGTATGCGTACTCGGCCAGCAGCTCGCGGAGCATCTTGCGCCCGCGGTGCAGCCTGGACATCACGGTGCCGATCGGCGTGTTCATGATTTCTGAAATTTCCTTGTACGCGAAGCCCTCGACATCCGAGAAGTAGACCGCCAGGCGGAACTCCTCCGGGATGGCCTGCAGCGCACTCTTGACGTCAGAGTCCGGCAGGTGGTCCAGCGCCTCGGCTTCAGCCGAACGGAGGCCGGATGAACTGTGCTCGGCAGCCCGTGCAAGCTGCCAGTCCTCCACCCCGTCCGAGTTCGCCTGCAGCGGCTCACGCTGGCGCTTGCGGTACAGGTTGATATACGTGTTGGTCAGGATCCGGTAGAGCCAGGCCTTGAGGTTGGTTCCCGGCTTGTACTGGTGAAACGCCGAGAAAGCCTTTGTGTAGGCTTCCTGCACCAGATCCTCGGCATCTGCCGGGTTGCGGGCCATGCGCATGGCAGCAGAGTAAAGCTGGTCCACATACTGCATGGCATCGCGCTCGAAGCGCAGTTTACGAGCCTCTTCGGGCTCGGACGCGACGTCGAGGCCCGGATCTTCCACCTGTGGGCTGCCTTCCGGCACATCAGTTCTCATTACGTCCAAGTGTAGAGGGCGTGCACGCACCAGCAACCCGGGAAGGGTCCCCTGCACTGTGTTCCGCTCCTGGACCAGCGAACCTGCCATCCGTAGCCTCCGACTCCGCATCCGACGTACCGGCGCCGTGCGCACCGGGTGCCGGCGCGAGACCGACACCATGAATAACCGCCGCCCGCCTGCGGATATTCCAAACAGCGGGCTGCCGGGCGTTAAGCAGCCGAGGTGTGCAAGGGACCCAAAGGTGCCAGACTAGGGAGTATCCGTTGCGTACGGGGGTCCCGCCAGGCACACCCGTATCATCATTGAATGCACGCCGGTTCGGCGTAACCCAGGAGGCCACGCATGAGCATTGTCCGAAAACTAGCCCGTCCGCTCCTCGCCGCCGGCTTTGCGGCAGCGGGCGTGGAACGGCTCCGCAACGCCGACCAGACCGCCGAGCAGCTCACTCCGACCCTGGACCGCCTGGGTTCAGTGGTGCCGTCTGCCGCAGGTCTGAACCCGGCCGCCGTCGCCCGTGTCCTCGGCGCCGCCCAGCTCGGCGCCGCTGCCATGCTGGGCCTGGGCAAGTTTTCCCGGCTGGCCGGGCTGGTCCTCGCCGCGACCGCCGGCGTGAACACCCTCGTTGAATACCGCAACGGGGACGCCACCACGGCCGAGGGACGGAAAGAACGCCGGACGCAGCTCCTGAAGAACCTCTCGCTGATCGGCGGAGTGCTCCTCGCGGCCGTGGATACCAACGGCCGCCCGGGCCTGGCCTGGCGTGCAGAGCACCTGGTGCAGGACACGCAGCGCAGCGTGCGTGCCATGGGCAAGGATGCCGGACGCCGGTCCCGGAAAGTCACCAAGCAGACCCGCAAGCAGCTGGCCAAGGCAGAACGCGCCGTCCGCAGCACCGCGTCAGATATCGCAGGTTCCTAAGCACCATGACTGAAACATCCGTGCCCGTCGCAGAAGGCTGGCCGGCCCCCACCCCTGGCCGCCCCGTCACCGGGGTGGTCAGGGTTCCAGGCTCCAAATCCCTCACCAACCGCTATCTGGTCCTGGCCGCCCTGGCGGACGGACCCTCCCGCCTGCGCGCTCCGCTGCATTCCCGGGACTCCGCCCTGATGGTTGCGGCGCTGCGGTCCCTCGGCGCGGAAATCACAGAGGTTTCCGGCAGCGGACCATTCGGCCCGGACCTGCTGGTGGAGCCGATTCCAGCAGGGGCTGCCGGCAACACCGACGTGGACTGCGGCCTGGCCGGAACCGTCATGCGTTTTGTGCCGCCGCTGGCTGCCCTGCGGACCGGTACCACGGCGTTCGACGGGGACCCGCACGCTCGCCAGCGTCCCATGGGTGCGACCGTCGAGGCCCTTCGGGGCCTTGGCATTGAGGTGGAGGACGGTGGACGCGGCGCCCTTCCCTTCAGCGTCACCGGCCGCGGCGGCGTTCCCGGCGGACGCGTGGAGATCGACGCCGGTGCCTCCTCCCAGTTCGTCTCCGCCCTGCTGCTGGCCGGCGCACGTTTCACGGATGGCCTGCACCTGGTGCACACCGGGGAAACGGTTCCGAGCCTGGACCACATCGCCATGACCGTCCAGGTGCTCCGGGAATGCGGAGTGGCCGTGGATGACTCAGTACCCAACGAGTGGCGCGTCGCGCCCGGACCGGTCAGGGCCTTCGATGTGGACATCGAACCCGATCTGTCCAACGCCGGCCCGTTCCTGGCCGCAGCCGTGGCCACCGGCGGGAGCGTAAGCATCCCCGGCTGGCCCGAACAGACCACCCAGGTTGGCGACAAGTGGCGGGAAATCCTGCCTCAGATGGGTGCCACCGCAGAGCTCGCCGACGGGGTGCTGACTGTCACCGGCAGCGGAGCGGTGCGGGGCGGCACCTTTGCCGATACCAGCGAGCTGGCACCCACTGTGGCCGCACTCTGCGCACTGGCCGACACGCCGTCGGTCCTGACCGGCATAGCGCACCTGCGCGGCCACGAAACTGACCGGCTGGCAGCCCTCAGGACTGAAATCAACGGTCTGGGCGGGAACGTCACGGAAACGGCCGACGGCCTGGCCATCAGCCCTGCACCGCTTCACGGCGGCGTTTTCGGCACCTACGCCGACCACCGCATGGCCACCGCCGGAGCGATCCTGGGTCTGTCGGTTCCCGGAGTTGTCGTGGAGGACATCGCGGCGACATCCAAGACCATGCCCGAATTCGCGCAGCTCTGGACCGGCCTGGTGGCCGGTACGGAGCCGACGGCGGCGCAGGAGGACTAGCCGTGGCACGAGGCACCTCAGGCTGGGACGAATCGGACGTCCGCATCCGGCCCAACAAGAAGGGCTCGCGGCCCCGGACCAAGGACAGGCCCGCCCACGAAGACGCCGTCACGGGACGCATCATCACCGTTGACCGCGGCCGCTACACCGCGATCGTGGACGAAGACACCCCGCAGGAACGCATAGTCACGGCAGCCCGGGCACGGGAACTGCGCCGCACGCCGGTGGTTGCCGGGGACCTGGTGGGTCTGGTGGGCGATGTCAGCGGATCCCCAGACAGCCTGGCCCGGCTGGTGAAGGTCAACGAGCGCGCCACGCTGCTGCGCCGATCAGCGGACGACACCGATCCGGTGGAGCGGGTAGTGGTAGCCAACGCGGACCAGCTGGTGATTGTGGTTGCCGCCGCCAATCCCGAGCCGCGGACAGGGTTCATCGACCGCGCCCTGGTGGCGGCTTACGACGCCGGCATCTCACCCCTCCTCTGCATCACCAAGGCAGACCTGAAGGATCCCGCGGAGCTGCTCGCCAACTATGAGCACCTGGACCTGGAAGTAGTCATCAGCCGCACGGCCCGGGCCGACGACGCGGGAATCGATTCCGAGTCCGACGACGGCCTCTCCGCCCGCCTGGCCGGAGGCGCCGTCGCCGCCCTGCACGAGCATCTCCTGGGCAAGGTGAGCGTCCTGGTGGGCCACTCCGGCGTCGGGAAGTCCACCCTGGTGAACGCGCTGACCGGTTCGCGCCGCGCCACCGGCGGCGTGAACGCCGTCACCGGCCGGGGCCGGCACACGTCCTCCTCTGCGCTGGCGCTGAAAGTGCAGGATGCACCGGCAGGCAGCTGGATCATCGATACTCCGGGCATCCGCTCCTTTGGCCTGGCCCACGTGGACCCGGACCGGATCCTGAGCGCCTTTCCTGACCTCGAGCCGGGCACGGAAGACTGTGAGCGCGGCTGCCGCCATGACGACGAGGCCGTCAACTGCGGACTCGACCCGTGGGTTGAGTCCGGAAACGCCGGACCGGCCGGACCTGCACGGCTCGCCTCGCTGCGAAGGCTGCTGGGCTCCGGCGGCCTGCGCACCGAGAACCGCGCCCAGGCCAAGGAACTGGGCACCCAGTAAGGGCCTAAGACCCCGGCCGGCACATCCTGGAGGCCTTCTTCAGAGAGGTACACGCCGCGCGCACCTGCGTAAACGTGGGCAGGGCGGCGGCAATAGCGATAAGTTGAAGTATGCCGTTCGTTCAGAACTACAACGATGATCTGCGTCTCGCCCATGTAATGGCCGACTCCGTGGACGACCAGACCATGTCAAGGTTCAAGGCGCAGGACCTCCGGGTCGAGACCAAACCGGACCTGACGCCCGTCACCGACGCAGACAAGGCAGCCGAAGACGCCATCCGCGGGCAGCTTTCCCGTGCCCGGCCGCGCGACGCTGTCCTCGGCGAGGAATTCGGTTCCACCGGTTCCGGTCCCCGGCGCTGGATTGTGGATCCGATCGACGGCACCAAGAATTTCGTGCGGGGCGTGCCCGTCTGGGCTACCCTCATCGCGCTGGTGGACGACGGCGTTCCGGTAGTCGGCGTCGTCAGCGCGCCGGCGCTGGGCAAGCGCTGGTGGGCAGCGACGGGAACCGGTGCCTATATGGGCCGTTCACTCGCCTCGGCCACCCGGCTGCGGGTCTCCGACGTCTCGAATCTGGCCGACGCCTCGCTGTCCTACTCCAGCCTCACCGGGTGGAAGCAGCGCGGTAACCTGGATGAGTTCCTCGGCCTGACCGAATCCGTGTGGCGTACCCGCGCCTACGGCGATTTCTGGTCCTACTGCATGGTGGCCGAGGGCGCAGTGGACATCGCATGCGAGCCGGAGCTCAACCTGTATGACATGGCAGCCCTGGTGCCAATCGTGACCGAGGCCGGCGGCCGGTTCACGTCCCTTGACGGCGAGGACGGCCCCTTCGGCGGCAACGCGCTGGCTACTAACGGAATGCTGCACAACGAAGTACTGCAGCGGCTCAACCCCGAACTCGACGACCTCTTCTAGGACTCCACGTGGCTTCCAGCGGACCCAAGCTCGACGGTCTGCGGCGCCGTCAGCTGGGCGGCAGCTACCGCACCGGCGCCGAACACTACGACCGGATCCGTCCCGGCTACCCGAATGACGCCGTGGACTGGCTCTTTGACATCCCGTCCCTTGCCGGACGGCCGGCAGCATCCGTGTCAGTGGCGGACATCGGCGCCGGTACGGGCAAATACACCGCCGCCCTGGCGTCTGCGGGTTTCGCAGTGCGCGCCGTGGATCCGTCCGCGGACATGCTCGCCCAGCTCTCCCGGTCGCTGCCGAACGTCCCTGCCGGCCAGGGCACGGCCGAACACACAGGACTCCCGGATTCCTCGCTTGATGCCGTGACGGTGGCGCAGGCGTGGCACTGGTGCGACCCGGTGGCCTCCGCGCGGGAGTTCAGCCGGATTTTGGCACCTCACGGATTTGCGGGACTGGTCTGGAACCAGCTGGACGTCAGCGTTCCCTGGGTGCACCGCTTTTCCCGGATCATCCACGCAGGGGACGTGCTGCGCCCGGGGTTCCGTCCGGAACTGGGACCGGAGCTCAAGCTGCAGGAATTCCACACCACTTCCTGGTCCGTGGCGATGACTCCCGAGGACCTTGCGGAGCTGGCGCAATCCCGGACCTACTATCTCTCCGCTCCTGAAACGACCCGATCCAAGGTCCTGGCGAACCTTTCCTGGTACCTGTACGAGCACCTCGGCCATGTGCCGGGAGAAGAGCTGCAGCTGCCCTACCTCACGTTCACCTGGCGGGCAGTTCGGGCCTAGGCGGGACAAGCGTGCTACTTGGCACGGCCCTCTCCCGGTGGGGCCCGGCCCTGCCCTAAACTGAGCCAACGGGCACCCAGCTCGCGGATTCTTCGGCGACCAGGGGAATGCATGGCGACGTTTGGCATTGAAGAGGAGTTCCTGCTCGTGGATCCGGCCACGGGGATTCCCGTGCCCCGCGCTGCCGGGCTGTCACGGGCACTCGAGTCGTCTCCCGCCATCCCGCCGGCGGCACCGCCAGCGCCGGTCGGCCAGGCAGAGTTCCTCGCCTGCCAGCTGGAAACGTCCACGGTCATTTGTGACACGCTGGACGAAGCAGGTGCCTCCCTGCTGGAGGCCCGCACCGCCATAGCCGGCGCGGCCGATGAGGCGGGCATCGGCGTCGTTGTTTCCGGTGCCGCTCCGCGGATTGCCAACAGCCCGGCGGAGATCTCGGGTACCGAACGCTACCAGTCCATGGGAGAGCTGACCGGCGCCGTTGCCGGCGAACACTACGTCAACGGTACGCACATCCATGTTGCGGTACCGGACAGGGACGCCGGGATCACCGCCCTGAACAAGCTTCGCCCATGGCTTGCGACCCTGGCTGCCCTGGGCGCCAACTCCCCTTTCTGGCGCGGCAGGGACAGCAGTTTTTCCAGCTGGCGGCTGATCCACTACCGCCGCTGGTCCGTGCAGGGCTGCCCGCCCGAGTTCGCCGATGCAGCCGATTATGATCGGAGGCTCTCCCGGCTCATCGGATCCGACGCCGTCCTGGATGCGGGACACATTGGCTGGGCAGCAAGACTGTCCGAGCGTTATCCGACCGTGGAAGTGCGCGTAGGTGACGCGCAGCTGGAGGCGGCGGACTCCGTCCTCCTGGCTGCGCTGGTGCGCGGACTCGTCCTGACCGAAGAAGCGGCACCCGGAATCCATCCGGATCCCGAACTCCTCGACGCCGGACTGTGGCAGGCAGCCCGGTATGGTCTGGGCGGGCGGCTGATGGATGTTCAGGGGGACCCGTCTGCGGCCGCGGACCAGGTTTTTGCGCTGGTAGAACACATCCGTTCCGTGCTGGAAGACAACGGAGACGCGGACTACGTCACGGCGGGCGTGCAGCGGATGCTCACCCTAGGTACAGGTGCGGTCCGCCAGCGTGCCGCCTATGCTGCCGGAGGCTGGGACGGGCTCGCCGCCCTGTACGGAGCCTCCCTCACATCCGGTGCCTGACGCCGCAACAAAACCTCAGTACGCTTCCCGTTTGGCTTCCAGGCACCCTTCGGCCCTAGTCTTTTTCAGGAAGTGCTGCGGGTAGTTGCCTGCAGCCATGAATATCTGGAGGGATGCATGGCAACACTGGGCATCGAGGAAGAGTACCTGCTGCTGGACCCGGTTTCCGGGCTCCCGGTGCACAAGGCGGAGGAAGTTGCTGGCTATCTGCACCGCTCTCCGCGCGTGACCGAAGGTGAGATCCAGCGCGAGCTGCTCAGCTGCCAGATCGAAACCGCCACACCGGTCTCCGCCACGCTGACCGAAGCGGAAGAGTACCTGCTGAACTTCCGCGGGCAGCTTGAAGCCGCTGCGCGCAAAGCTTCGGTCGTGGCGTCCGGAACGGCATCTGCACCGTTCACTGAGGACCACTACCCGGAGCTGACGGACAAGGAACGCTACCGGCAGCTGCGTGAAAGCGCACCGGGAATCGTCGGCGACCAGTTCGTGAACGGACTGCACGTCCATGTATCGATTCCGGACCGGGAAGCCGGGGTCCAGGCACTGAACCGCATCCGCGAGTGGCTGCCCGCCATTGTGGCGCTGAGCTGCAACTCTCCCTACTGGCTGGGACGGGACAGCGGTTTCGGCAGCTGGCGCGTGGTCCACTACCGCCGCTGGCCGGTCCAGGGCTGCCCTCCCACCTTCAAGGATGCGGCAGACTACGAACGCCGCGTGGCACAGCTGGTGTCCACCGGGGCGATTATCGACCGGGGTGTCCTGACCTGGATGGCACGGCTGTCAGATTCCTATCCCACCCTGGAGGTGCGGGCCGGCGACGCACAGCTGCGCGCGCGGGACTCCGTGCTGATCGCGGCCCTGGTCCGCGGGCTGGTGAGCACGGCGGTCGAGGAAGCGGGCCGGGGAATCGACAGGCCGGTCCCGGAAGCCGAGCTGCTTGACGCCGCCATGTGGCAGGCCGCCCGCGAGGGCCTGACCGGCCAGCTAGTGGATCCGGTCAGCGCCAAGCTGGTCCCTGCAGCGGACCGCGTCCAAGCCTTGCTGGACTTCGTCTCCGAAGCGCTCGACGCCGAGAATGACGCGGAGTGGGTTCGCGCCGGACTGCAGGACATCCGGGACACCGGTACCGGGTCCGAGCGCCAGCGCCGGGCCATGGACCAGGGTGGAACGGCCGGGCTGCTGAAGCTCTACGGCACCGCCCTCACCGGAGAATAGTGCGCCTAGGGAAGCCCGCTGATATCAAGAACGCGGGCTTCCCAGGGACCAAGCACTTCCTTCCGCCGTTCTGCGCCGTAGTTCCCCAGGATCAGTTCGCCCTCCTGCAGGTCTGCGGGAATGGCCTGCTCGAGCCCGGAGAGGTTTCCCATCACGCCCAGGCTCATCTCCCCCAGGCTCCGGCTGAAGGAAAAAAGTGCCGGATGGTGTGCGTGCAGGAGCTGAAAGTCACCCGTCGCAATTACCGGCAGCTCATGGCGGAGCCGGATCAGCTGCTGGTAGTAGCGGTAGATGGATTGTGGTGCGGCGAGGTCCTGTTCAACGTTGATTTCCCGGTATCTGGGCCCCAGCCCGATCCACGGCACACCGTCCGTAAACCCTGCCGCAGGTTCCGGGGTCCACTGCATGGGTGTCCTGGCGTTGTCCCGGCTGGCGTGTCCCAGGATCTCCAGGACGGTCTCCGGGTCCATCCCGCGGGCCGTCGAGTCCGCGTAGTAGTTCAATGATTCGACGTCCCGGTACTGGTCAACCCGCGTGAACCCGGCGTTCGTCATACCGATTTCCTCCCCCTGGTAGATAAAGGGAGTCCCGCGCTGCATGTGCAGCAGGGTCGCCCACAGCGTGGCGGACTCATACCGGAAGACGCCGTCGTTGCCGTACCTGGAAAGATGGCGCGGCTGGTCATGGTTGCTGAGGTAAAGGCTGTTCCAGCCCCGCTCGGCCAGTCCGCGCTGCCACCGGTTCCAGGACGTCTTCAGGTCCCGGAGGTTTACCGGACGGCGGTCCCACTTGCCGCCGGGTCCGTGGTCCAGGTTGACGTGCTCAAACTGGAAAAGCATGTCCAGTTCGTTCCGGTAGGGATCAGTGAAGAGCCGTGCTTCGTCGACGGTCGCCCCCGTAGTTTCTCCGACAACCAGGTAGTCCTCACTGCGGTGCGCGAAGACTGCGCGCATCATCTCCTGCACAAACTCGTGCACGCGGGGTCCGGACGTAAAGAACGGGGAACCGTCTCCCCAGACACCGCCGAACTGGATCATGCTGTCAGGGAAGCGCTGGTCCTTCGAGATGAAGTTCACGGCGTCCATCCGGAAACCGTCTATGCCGCGGTCCATCCACCAGTTCATCATCGCGTAGATCCGGTTGCGGACCCTGGTGCTCGCCCAGTTCAGGTCCGGCTGGTGACGCGAAAAGATGTGCAGGTAGTACTGCTGGGTCGGTTCGTGCCAGGTCCAGGCGGAACCGCCGAACAGGGATCCCCAGTTGTTGGGTTCGGCACCGGGATCACCGCCGCGGAACCCCAGGCGCGGATCCCGCCAGTAGTACGAGTCGCGGGAGATATTGTCTCGGGAGGACATGGAGCGTTTAAACGCCTCGTGGTCGGTGGAGGTGTGGTTGATCACCAGGTCCATGATCATCTTCATTCCACGGGCATGGACCTCGGAAAGCAGCCGGTCAAATTCCTCTTCGGTCCCGAACACCGCATCCACTTTCCAGTAGTTGCTGATGTCATACCCGTTGTCCCGCTGCGGCGACTGGTGGATGGGCGAAAGCCACAACACATCGACCCCGAGTTCCTGCAGGTAATCCAGCCGCCGGATGATCCCGGTCAGGTCCCCAATGCCGTCTCCCGTGGTGTCCTGGAAACTGCGCGGGTAGATCTGGTAGACCACTGCGTTGGTCCACCATGCCGGGCGGGAAAGGTCCCTCATTCAGGCTCCTGGGTCAGCGGTCCGGGCGCGGCCGCAGACATGAGTCTACGGCCGCGCAACACTGCGGGACAGGGACCGGACGAAGAGTTGGCTTCCGCGGGGCGTCGACGGCCCTCTTCCCTTGCCCGGGGCAGCAGGCGCTGGCTAGCGTGGCACCTACTCTAACCGTCCGTGTGCCTGGCACACGCCGGATAGTGCCTGGATCCCAACTGTTTGGAGCATCTGCCATGGCAACACTCACCGTTTGGAAATTCCCCGACGCGGACGCGGCTGAAAGGGCGACACAGACCCTGGCCAGCCTCGAGTCCCAAAACCTCATCAACGTGCAGGATGAGGCAATCGTCACCTGGCCCCGGGACAAGAAAAAGCCCCGGACCATCCAGGAACACAACATGGCCGGAGCCGGTGCCCTGGGCGGCGGCTTCTGGGGCCTGCTGTTCGGCCTGATCTTCTTCATCCCGCTGATCGGCGCAGCCGTCGGAGCGGCCATCGGCGCACTCTCCGGCTCGATGGTGGACGTCGGCATCGATGACAACTTCATCAAGCAGATCCGCCAGGAAGTCACTCCGGGCACGTCTGCCCTGTTTGTCCTGTCCTCTGACGCCGTGGAGGACAGGGTCCTCGACGCCTTCAAGGATGGCTTCCCGGGAGCCTCGCTGATTGCCACGAACCTGTCCAGGGAGCAGGAAGAGAATCTGCGGAAGGCCTTCGCCGAAGCGGACTAGGCTGCAGCAGCCAGGGGCTGAGAATAAACGGCAGGGCACGACGGCGGGAAATCGCCGTCGTGCCCTGCCGTATCGTTTAACTGATGATTACTCGACGCCAAGCAGCCCAGTACCTTGATATTCCGCTCGAAATGGCTGCCAAGCACGGAATCCCGGCGCGGCTGGAGCAGGCCGAGCTGAATGAACTCGATGCCAATCCTCCGGCCTGGCTGGCGCAGTCCCGCGCCAACCGTACCGGTAAGCGGCCGGTCTGGGTCCACCTGGAGTGCGCGGTCTGCGGCTTCCGCGAGACGGCCCGCCCCAAGAAGTGGTGGCCCGGCTTCACCTTTGTCGCCTGCTATGACCACAGTGACCGGGAGCTGCCCGAGGTTCCCGCGGGCAGCGTCCGCAGCGAATATGAGGGTGTTGGTTCCCGTTTCACCGGAATCGTCGATGTTCCGGTGAACGAAGCGAACTAGGTTTTCGGCCCTCAGCGTTAGAGGCTCTGCTCAGCGGCCGGTTGCCGCCAGACCGGTGCGCGCCATCGCGTCCTTGTAGACAATCCGCATTTCGGCCAGTGACTCCTGCTGGCGTTCCTCGGTAGCGCCGAAGGAACGGCCCTCTGCCGAGCGGGCCTTGTAGACCTTGAGGCTGCGGCGGTAGATCATCCGGTTCTCGGTCTTAAGGAACGCGGCCGCCAGGCGCTGCGCTTCGGTGCCGTGCGCCACGATCACCGATGCGCGCGGGACCAGTGCCAGGAAACGCAGCAGCGGCTTCAGGCCCTCCGCTACTTCTTCCTTGGTGAGCTTCGTGTGCGGCTCGCCCGGGGTGTACCAGGGATGGACGTTCCACGGCATCACGTATTTCGGCTGCAGCCCTACCTGCCAGTGAACGCCGAGGAGGCGGGTGATGGCTTCATCGCTCCCTGCGGTAATGAAGCCTGACGGATGGGCGGGACCGTTGTTCGAAAACAGGCTCACAATCCGGGCTTCGTCCACGTCATGCTGCGGGTCCACGTACGGAACCTCGCTGCCGGGCTTGAGCTCGGCCAGGGTGTCGCACAGCTGGTTGACCTCAGCCACGTTGGGCTCATAGCGGCGGTCGAACAGGGACAGGGAACTGGAATCTACGGGGGTTTCTGCGGACGTTTCGGCGGGGGCGGACTGCATGGGGGTGGCGCTTCTCCTACGGTATTGCGTGTCTTCCCGCCGCGGGGCGTGGGGGCACGTCGCAGCGCTCCGGACTCGCACAGGGCGCGCGAAATACGGAGCAGCAGGTCAGTGATGGGTGCGGTGGAAAGGGGCGTCTCCGCGCCGGAAGCCGGACACTGCGTGGGCAGCGCGGCGGGCGAAGGGCTTCTTCCAAGCTTACCAAGGGCTGGCGGGGGCCGGTGCCAGGGAGCCGCTCCGGAGGGTTGGCCGGTGACCGTCCGTTGTTTGGGGCCGGAGCCCGGGAGCCGCACCGAAGGGATGGCCGGTGACCGTCCGTGCGCTTCCTAGAGGTTCGGGGCGATGTCCGGCAGGCGTCCGTTGTTAGGGGCCGGAGCCCGCCGGCACGGCATGGGTAGTTCTGCCCATCGACTTCCGGCGCCAGATGCAGCAGAGTCTGCACTAACGATGATGTCCATCATCTCCAGGGGGAACATTGCAGTACCAGATCCAGCCGGGTGTTATCCACGCAGCCATCGTGGATGTCGCTGCCGACGGCCAGGCCCTGCTTGACGCCGGAAAAGACGCAGGATCCAGTGCCGACCAGCTGGCCGGCAGTTTTGGCTCTGCTGAAGTTGTCGCCGGGGCGTTTTCCCAGTTCTGGGATCCGCGACGGGACGTTGCGGACATCATCGCCAGCCTGGTTTTCCGGAAAACCTCAGCCTTGGCTGACGCCACGGCGGCTTATGTGGAAGCTGACGGCCACATGGGTGCCGCCGCCGAGTCTGCGCTCGCTAAGCTGCCCACCGCTTACTCCCCGACTCCCCCGCCGCAAACGGGCAGGCTGAAGTTCCTGGAGCAATGATGACCGGCTCTGCGCTTCCCGACATTTCCGGGAACTGGACCAACCTTGATGCTGCCGCTGAGGACCTTCGGGTGCGGGCAGGAGTAGCCGAGAGCTACCTCACCGATGCCGCGGCAGCCTGGCAACGCGTGGTTCCGGCGTACCGGGAGCCTGGAACCCAGGACCTGGTGCACACGGCCATGGACTCTCTGCCCGGCCCCATGGCCGGCTGGCGCTCCGCCCTTGCTGCAGCTGCCGGCATCATCCAGGACTTCGCTGCAGCCGCCGCTATCCTGAGTGACGAGTGCCGGACGCTTGAGGCAGAACGGCCATCCTCAGCCCCAGCCGAAGATGACCCTGCAGCCCGGAGGGCCCTGGACGAATTCAATACCCGTGCCGGTGAGCTCACCGGGAAATGGAACACCCTCCAGGAGGAGACTGCCGCCCGGCTGGCCGCGGTATCCGGCGGCACCGGAGACGGACTGCCCATGACGGCGAGGACCGGAGGGCCTGTGCTCCCGGACGTTCAGTGGAGTGCCCTCACGGTGACCTTGGATGACCGGCTGGGTGCGGTGTCCCCCGCCTTGCTCCTGGAGTCCCTGCGCGGCCTGGACACGGCAGAGCTGCGGGCCTGGACCGAGGCAAACCCGGACGCTGCTGCACTGCTGGCCGCCAATCGGCTGATGGGACCGTTCCCGGAGGGAAGCCCGGAGGCTGCCCTGTCTGCCGTCCTCCAGGACAGCTTGTCAGAGGAAGGAATTGCAGCCATCCGCGCTGCTTGGCTGCAACTGCCCGCGGCAGACCAGGAAAAGCTCCTGTTGTTGTATCCCGCGGTGTTTGGCGCACTCAACGGGGTGCCGTTTGCCTCCCGGGTCCACGCCAACACGATCACGGCCGCCGGCTACCAGCACACTCTTAAGCAGGATCTGGCCGCTCTTGGGGAACCGAGGCTCTCCGATTACGGGCACGACCGCGCCTCAGCAATTCGATGGAACAACGACCACACGGCGTGGCAGGCCGAAACGGGCCGGCTGAAGGACAAACTGAAGGGGTTGGATTACGTCCTTGACCACGGTATCCAGATAGTCCTGATCAGTGTTGAGGGAGACGGGCGGATCGTCACCATGAAGGGGACACCCTCTGACTCTGTCACGACGTCGGCAGTCCTGGTGCCCGGCACCGGGGCGGACCTGAGCTCCGTGGGAGGCTACACGGACCGGTTGGATTCCGTCGACGGTGACCCAATTCCGGAGAAGCTGTCCTTCTACTGGCAGGGAGCCGATCTGCCGGATGAGCTCCACCACAATGTGACCAGCTCGTATAACGAGGACGGCGGACCGCTCCTGGCCGCTTTCGACCACGCCTTGGACCTTGAGCTGGCGGAAGATGCCCGCAGCACCTACGTCGGTTACAGTGCCGGAGGATCGATGCTCGGCACCGGTGAGCGGGAGGGACTGGATGCCACGAATATCGTTTACGTAGCACCTGCCGGGACAGGCCACGAGGTCTCGGGTCCACAGGACACAGCCAGTCCAAGTGCAAACCGCTACTGGATCCAAACCCGAGATGACCCGATCACGGTGGCGCAGGTGGCCGGCGGCGGGTTCCACAGCGGGTCTTTCTGGAGCGGCGGGAATCCCAAAACGCAGATGGGCGCCATACGCCTCGAATCCGGATTCCTGGATCCTTTCGACCCGGACACAGTGATGAAGGGTCACTCGGACTACTTCGTCGAGGGGTCAACCTCCGCAGCGAACATCCAAGGGGTGATCGAGGGAGGCCGGGTGAGCCTGTACGTTGAAGAGGTGTTCCATCACGGGTTCGGTTACTCCTACTGGGAAAGTCCGTTGGAGGATCACCCGGAAGACTACGTGAGAAGGAAGATGCCGACCGTGAGCACCGAGAGTCTCGAAAATTGAAGCTGCGCCAAGGCGGCGTGTTTGCCGCCGCAACCGTCCTAATCGCATTCCTGGGAGGCTGTGCCGTGAATACCGAAGAAGCACCGGATCCCGTGGGTGAGACCTCGCCGGAGCTTATGCAGCGGTTTGAGCAGCTCCTGCCCGCTTTGGCAGAGCAGGCAGGTTCCGGACTCAGGATCGAGGACCTGCGGGAGGAATCCTGCCTGCGCCCGGAGATCGAGGAGCAGCAGCTGGAAACCCGCTGGCTCGGTATCGCCTCGGGTGAAGTGCCCGACGGCGGCACAGCCAACGCCGCCTTGGACCGCATCGGCCAATGGCTGGACGCGGAAGGCTGGGAACTCCAGGACGAGGTCACGTATCCCCCGGACGAGCTCGGAGACATCCGGGTCCTGATGTACTCCCTGGATGATGTGAACCTCACGGCGACCTACCGGAACAGCGGGCGTCCGTGGGTGGAAGTCCTCGCAGTGTCTCCCTGCCGGGAGAACCCGCCGGAACACCAGATGCAGCGCTCCACGCTGGACCCGGAGTACGGACTTTCCAGCCAGTACTACCAGGACGGAGAGTCCTAGCCGGCCCCTCCACGACCCGCCAGTGGTAAGCAAAGCACCCGCCAGGCCCCGCCAGTGGTAAGCAGAGCACCCAGAACACAAAAAGCACCCCGGCCCGAAGGCCGAGGTGCTTTTGTGGTTCGTGGAGATGGGGGGAATTGAACCCCCGTCCGATGTCGTGTTGTCAGGGCTTCTCCGGGCGCAGTTCACGTTGGATTTTCTTGGCCCCAGCCATCATGTGAACAAGTGGCTGATCCGGGCCCAGCCGTCTAAAAGTCCCAAGCACTCCAACGGCAAGAGTACTCAGCAGTGGCCCTCTAAATGACGCCAGGATCCGGGACGAGAGCATTCCCGGTCTGACGGACTATGCCCGCTGCTTAGGCAGCGAGAGCGAAGTCAGTGCGCTTAGAATCGGCACTTATTGGTTTGCAGAGAGCGTTTACGAGATAACCCTGCATCCTCGGCCCGCTTCACCTGTCGCGACTAACATCGTCGAAACCTGTCATCCCCGTATTCAGTTACCAAACTGATGTGTCCGTACCGCAACCGGCCGGACCGTTAACTATAACGCATTTGGGCTAGAACGTCAGGCCGAAAACGGTAACCGGCGCGCCCCAGAGCAGAAGCACCAGCACTGAGAGCAGCACGAACAACACCGAAAGGATCGTCAGGGCCGTCATGCCGGCATACTTCCTGCGGAAAGCCCAGCCGAACAGCACGGCGTTCGCAGCGACCAGCACCGGCGAAATCCACACCAGCAGCTGCGCCAGGTACACGTAGAAAACCACGAAAAACGGCACCGCAACCAGGATGACCACCGGAACGACCGCAGCCACGACCAGCAGGTCGATTGCTGCGACAGCCCATGCCCACAGCGGTTTACGGCCCTGTTCCGGGGCATCCTCCTCAGGCTGCGCTTCCCAGAACGTTCCGCTCACTACGCTCCCCGGTTCTTGGCCCGCATCTCCCGCAGTGCCTCGCGGTTATCCTGCTTTTCCCGCAGGGTCTGCCGCTTGTCATAGTCGCGCTTACCGCGCGCGACGGCGATTTCAACCTTGGCGCGGCCGTCCAGGAAATACAGCTGGAGCGGCACGATGGTGAAACCTGATTCGCGGATTTTCTGCGAGATTTTGTCCAGCTGCTCGCGGTGCAGCAGCAGCTTGCGCCTGCGGCGGGCAGAGTGGTTGGTCCAGCTGCCGTTCAGGTACTCCGGAATGTAGACGGCCTCGAGCCAGAGTTCATCGTTGTAGAACGTCGCGAACCCGTCCACCAGGGACGCGCGGCCCTCACGCAGGGACTTCACCTCAGTGCCCATCAGCACCATCCCCGCCTCATAGGTGTCGAGGATCTCGTAGTTGTGCCGGGCCTTGCGGTTGGTGGCCACGACTTTTCGGCCACTTTCTTTGGGCACGGTTCAACTCTCCTTCGTAGCGTTGCGTCTCGCGGTAGTTTCACCCCCGGATACCTGCCCGGAGGCGAAACACCCATTCTAGGCCCTAGAGCAGTCCCATGGGATTCACGAGCTGTCCGTTGAGCATGGTCTCGAAGTGCAGGTGGCAGCCCGTGGAGTTACCAGTGGTACCCACGTAGCCAATCAGTTGTCCGGCGTTGACCCACTGCCCTGCAGAAACCATCCGGCTGCTCAGGTGGTAGTAGTTCGTTGCCAGGGCACTCGTTCCAATCACACCGTGGTTCAGCACGATCCGGTTACCGGTACCGATCATTTCCCCGCCGCCGGTGTCCGAGCGCCAGACTTCACCGGCAGCAGCCGCGTAGACCGGCGTTCCGCACTGGGCTCCGAAGTCGATCCCGGAGTGGAGGTAACCGCCGGTGCCGGAGAAATCGATGGTTCCTGCCGGCGTCGCACGCCAGCCAAAACCGGAAGTCAGCGGTGCGCTGACGGGATAGCGCAGGCCGAAGGCCGACGGGTTGGTCGGCTGGACGGTCTGGGGAGGCGGAGCAGGCTGGTTGTTGCGTGCGGCTTCTTCCGCCGCGCGCCGGTTTGCTTCAGCGATCCTGGCTTCCTCGGCACGGCGTGCCTCTTCGAGCAGGATGCGCTGGCGTTCGGCAATCTCAGCCTGGACGGCCGCCTGCTCCGACTGGATCGACGCGAGCTTCGCCTGGATGACAGGCTTCTTGGCTTCGAGCTGGCCGTTCAGTTCCTCGGCGCTGGCGATGAGGCTGTCCACCTTTTCCTTCTCGGCGGCGGCTTCGTCGCGGGCTGCCTGCTCCGCACGCAGCGCCTCTTCAGCCTGTGCCTTAAGCGAGGAAATCTCCTCTTCAACCGCGGTGAGCCGCGCTTCAGAGTTCACGTTGGTCGCGGCCTGCTGGGAAAGGCGTTCGACGGCGGCGTTCTGTCCGCGCAGCGCCTGCCCGGCCATGCCCATGGAATCGGTAAGGCTGTCAGCACCGTTGGCCCCGAACATGAGGCTCAGGCTGGAGGGCACTCCCCCGCTCTTATAGGCCTGGCTGGCGATCTGCCCAATCACTTTCTGGGTTTCGTCCAGGGCCTTGCGGTCCTCTTCGATCTGGGCAGCGATCTTGTTGCGGCTCTCCTGGGCCAGGGCAACCCGATCGGTGAGCGCCCCCACCTTGGCTGACGCAGTGGTGACCCGCCCCTCGGCGTCTGCCAGCACGGACTGCGCGGCGGGCAGCTCTTCGTTCTGGTAGATGTTCAGCTGGGCCACAGTCTTTGCAATGTCAGCGTCCAGGTATTCATATTCTTCCTGAACGCGCTGCTGCTCCGCCTGCAATGCATTCTTGCGGTCGTCCAGCTCATCGGCCTGGGCAGGAGTGAGGACGGCGGCTAGGGAAAGGACCACTGCCAGGAGCATGGCTGCCCCTGCCGCGGCCGTTTTCCGCGCAGCATCCAGCCGCGCAGCAGGTATTGCTGCGCCCCCCGGCGGGATACCTTGGTTGTCATTCATCGGCGAGACCATACATGTAGCGTTCTGCTTTCCTTGTGACCGGTGCCCACACTTTAGACCTTGATATAGCGTCTCAGCGTCAGCAGTGAGGAGACTCCAGCCAGTAATGTACCCAGAATCAGGAGTACCGGGCTCAAAAGTAGCACTTCACGTGCAGATATAAAGGCAGTAGCCGGGTACTGACGGGCCAGCATGCCAATGAAGAAGTGCGCCACGGCCCAAAGGGTTCCGGAGGCCAGGACCGCACCGATCAGCGCCGCGATCACGCCCTCCAGGACAAACGGCAGCTGGATCACTGCCTTGGAAGCGCCCACCAGGCGCATAATTCCGGTTTCGCGGCGCCGGCTGAATGCGGACAGCCGGATGGTGGTGGCAATCAGCAGGATGGCGCACACCAGCATCAGCACAGCGACGATCAGCGCCACCAGGGACGCGATATTCATGAAGGAGAAAACCTTCTCCAGGAGTTCGCGCTGGTCACTCACGGATTCAACGCCCGGCATCGAAGAGAACGCCTCATTGATGACCTCGTACTTTTCCGGGTCCACCAGGGATACCCGGAAAGTTTCCGGCAGCTGGTCCGCGGTAACGCTGTCAACGATGGGGGAATTCGCGAACTGTTCACGGAAATGGCCCAGGGCGGTTTCCTGGTCCTCGAAATGTACGGTATCGATGTACTGCTCGAACTCCGCTGAATTCAGCTTCGCCTCAATCGCGCTGCGCTGCTCGTCGGTGACGGCGCCCGAGGCACAGGAGGGGGAAACATCGTTGTCCACGCAGAGGAAGACCGCCACCTGCACGCGGTCATACCAGTAACCCTTCATCTGGTTGATCTGCATCTGCAGCAGGCCGGCTGCACCCACGAAGGTAAGGGATACAAACGTCACCAGGATGACGGAGACCACCATGGACAGGTTGCGCCGGATCCCTGAGCCGATTTCGCCCAGGACAAAAGCCATCCTCATTCGGAGACCTCCGACCCGGCCGTGCTGTTCTGTTTCGCACTGCCCTCGTTGGCACTGCCCTGTTTGGCACTGCCCTGTTCAGCGCTGCCGGGAGTGCCCGCCGCCTCGGGGCGGCTGGAAGCGGACACTGTGCCGGCTGCCGGAGCGGCTGCGGCTGGATCCTTCTCGCTGACGGCATCCGTGCCGGCCGCCGGCACTACCGGCTGCATCGCCGTCGCCAGGTAGATACCTTCGCGTTCGTCGCGGACAACCTGGCCGTTGCGGAGTTCGATGACCCGTTTGCGCATCGCGTTGACGATGTCATGGTCATGCGTTGCCATGACAACGGTTGTGCCGTTCTGGTTGATCCGGTCCAGTACCTTCATGATTCCCAGTGAGGTGGTGGGATCGAGGTTGCCGGTGGGCTCGTCCGCAAGCAGGATGCCCGGCCGGTTCACAATGGCACGGGCGATGGCAACGCGCTGCTGCTCGCCGCCGGAGAGTTCGTGCGGGAGCCGGTTGTCCTTGCCTTCCAGGCCAACTGTTTTCAGGACCTCCGGAACCGAATCGCGGATGACGGCACGCGAACGGCCAATGACCTGCATCGCGAAGGCAACGTTGGCGAAGACGGTCTTGTTGGGCAGCAGGCGGAAGTCCTGGAAGACGACGCCGATGCCGCGGCGCAGGCGCGGCACGCGCCAGCTGGGAATCTTGGCCACGTTGGAGCCGGCCACGTACACGGTTCCCCGCGTCGCGTGTTCCTCCTTCAGCACCAGTCGGATGAGCGTCGATTTGCCCGACCCGGAGGCACCCACCAGGAAGACGAACTCGCCGCGGTCTACGTCGAGGCTGACGGAGTTCAGGGCGGGCCTGGACTTCCGGTCGTAGACCTTTGTGACGTTGTCGAAAGTGATCATTACTGTTTCATGCCCTTACGTAGCAGCCGGAACGGCAAGGGCCTTTGGCCTTGGGAGCAGGGAACCGGCCTTTCGACTATAGCCAGCGGATCCAGCCACCGGTCTGATCGGCGCGTGGTGTGTCGCCGGAAGCAGCTGCCCCCTCCCGGGGACTTCGCAGACGACTCAGCTGGCTGGTGCCTCCCCTGCCGGCAGCCGCCGGGACACAGCCTCCCCGGCGAGCACACCCGCAACAGCGGCGGCACCGGGATCATCCATGACGATGGTGTAGTGGTTCGTACCGGGTACGTCGCTGATCCGCAGGTCCGGCAGTTTGGCCTGCCAGGAAGCAATGTAGTCCGGCGAGTACAGCCCCGGTTCCTCGTCCAGGAGCCCGCGCGGAGCCCGCAGCAGCTGCACCGGGTGGGCGAGCTGGTCCAGTGCCTGCAGGAGCGCGGTGCCGCGGTGCAGCTCGGCCGTGTCCTCAAGGAGCGCCTGGGTGGAGGTGGCAGCACGGAACCCGCTGCCGTGCGGCTGCAGGTCGTAGGCCAGGTAATCACGCAGCAGGTCATTCCAGTGACCGGCGAAGGCGGGGTGCGGGGCCCAGAACTGCTCGTAGTCCGCCGGGGACTCGAACACCTGCTCCAGCCGTTCGGCAGCGGGGCCCAGCACGGCCTGGATGACCTGCTCGTCGCTTAGTCCGGACGGCACGTCCAGCGGCAGGCCGCCGTCGACCAGCACCAGCGACTCCACCAGGTGCGGGTGGCGGTTTGCCAGCACCAGTGCCGCGAACGCCCCCATTGAATGGCCAACGACGACGGCGCTGGGCACTGTTAGTGCCTCCAGCACCGCGGCGAGGTCATCGGCATGCACCGGCATCCCGTACGGTCCGGGCAGCGTATTGCTGCGTCCCCTGCCGCGCAGGTCCGGTGCGATCACGCGCACGTCCGGCAGCGCGGCGGCCACCATGCCCCAGGTACGGTGCGACGCCGTCACACCGTGAATGGCCAGGATTGCCGGGGCCTGGGGGTCGTTCGGACCCCAGATGCCGGTGTGCAGGGTGCCGCCCCGGACGGGAACTTCGGCGCTGGTGTAGCTGCTCATCGCGCGCTCCACCCGCCGTCCATGGTGTAGGACGCCCCGGTGACCATCCCGGCGCCGGGCCCGGCGAGCCACGCGGCCAGGGACGCGACTTCCTCCGGCTCCACCAGCCGCTTCACCGCGGACTCGGTAAGCATGACCGAGGCAATTACTTCCTCTTCGGGAATCGAGTTGATCCGCGCCTGGTCAGCGATCTGCGCCTCAACCAGTGCAGTGCGTACGTAGGCGGGGTTGATGCAGTTGGACGTGACGCCGTGCGGCCCGCCCTCCAGCGCAGTGACCTTGCTGAGTCCTTCCAGGGCATGCTTGGCGCTGACGTAGGCGCTCTTGAAGGCGGAGGCCCGGAGTCCGTGGACGGAAGAGATGTTGATGATCCGGCCGAACCCGCGCTCGTACATTCCCGGCAGCGCGGCGCGGATGAGCAGGAAGGGCGATTCAACCATCAGCCGGTGGATGAGGCGGAACGTCTCCGGGTCGAAGTCCTGGATGGGATTGATCCGCTGGATGCCCGCGTTGTTGACCAGGATGTCTGTGTCCAGGGACAGGTTTTCCAGTTCCCTGGTGTCGCTGAGATCCACTTCCCACGCTGTTCCTCCGGTGGCCGCAGCGACCCGCTCGGCGGCTTCCCGGTTGACGTCCGCCACCGTGACCTTGGCGCCCAGGGCCGCGAAGGTGCGGGCGCAGGCTTCCCCGATTCCGGAGCCGCCTCCGGTGACCAGTGCCGTTCTGCCTTCCAGGCCCGCGGGAAGAACTGCTTCAGTGCTGCTCATGCTCCACCTCCGTCTGCCGGCGCCTCGGGCGCCATGCCTCGTTCGATAAACCGCATCATTTCCTCGAATTCCGCTTCCGGAATCTCGGGAGCGGGCCCCCCGCCCTCCCGGTCGGCATGCCACAGGACCCAGCGCATGCCGAGCATCTCGCCGATGCCCATCAGTGCCCAGGCCACGGTGTCCACGTCCATCGGGCGGATCTCACCGGCGTCGCGCGCTGCTTTGAGGCCCTCCACGTAGCCGTGAACTATCCGTGTGTAGTGCATGCGCAGGGCGCCGGGTGAAACAAACTCTGCCTGCCGGATGATCCGGTAGAGCGCCGGATGTTCGGCGGTGAACCGGAAGAACGCCCGGAATCCTTCGCGTTCGGCCTCGATCCGGTTAGCGGCGGCTTTCGCTGCCTCGGTCATGGCCTGGCGGACGCGCCGGTTCAGGTCTTCCACCACCTCGTCGAAGATGGCCTGCTTGCCGTCGAAGTAGAGGTAGAAGGTGCCCAGCCCGACCCCTGCCTGCTCGGTGATCTTCACGATCGAGGCATCGTGGTACCCCACCGATGCGAAGACCTGTTCAGCGGCTTCGACCAGCCGTGCCCGGGTCCTGGTGCCGCGTGCTGTCCTGGGTGTGGTGCTCATGCGGTGTCCTGCCGGTTGGGGGTTGCGGGGTGAAGGTTTCCGGCGCTGCGCAGCCGGGAGCGGGCTACCTTGTGCAGCGAGGTGCGTGGCAGGGTGTCCACGAATTCGACGCGCGTCGGCACCTTGTACCGGGCGAGCCGCACTCCGCAGTGCTCCAGGATGTCCTGGGCATCCGGAGCGGTGCCGGAACGCCGCACCACGTAGGCGACGCCGGTTTCGCCCCAGCGCGGGTCCGGCTCGCCTGCGACGGCTGCCTCAGCCACGGCCGGATGCTCCAGCAGGACTGCTTCCACCTCTGCCGGGGAGACGTTTTCCCCGCCGGAGATGTAGATGTCCTTGAGCCGATCGATCACCCGCAGGTAACCGCCGGCGTCGCGCTCCACCAGGTCACCGGTGTGCAGCCAGCCTCCGGCCAGGGCGGCCGCCGTGGCCTGGGGATTGCGGAAGTAGCCGGAAAAGACTCCGGGCCCGGAGACCAGCAGCTCCCCCTTACACGGTCCGTCCAGGTGTTCCCCGGTTACCGGGTCCGCGACGGCGACGTCCACGTGCGGATACGGCTTGCCTGCCATGCCTACGCGGGCGCCGGCTTCCTCCTCCGGAAGACACAGCACATTCGGACCGGCTTCGCTGAGGCCGTACCCCTGGGCCAGGGCGACACCGCGCGAATGCCAGGTCCGCAGCAGCGGCGCCGGCATGGGCGCTCCACCAACGACGGCGCGGCCCAGGCTGGAGAGGTCCGTCCGGTCGAAGCGCGGATGGGAGGCGAGCATCAGGTAATGCGCCGGAACTCCCATCATGGTGGTGACCTTCCGGTCCTCGATCAGCGCCAGTACCCGGCCGGCGTCGAAAGTGCGTTCAAGCACCACGGTGGCACCGGTCCACCAGGCCAGCAGCGGCTGGATGTTCCAGCCTCCGGCGTGGAACTGCGGCAGCACCGCCAGCACGACGTCCCTGCTGCCGATCTCCGCGGTACGGGAAAGCGACAGGTTGGTCCAAAAACAGTTCGCGTGGCTGAGCACCACGGCCTTGGGCTCCGCCTCGGTGCCGGAGGTGAAGACCATTAGCAGCGGATCACCGTCCAGGACGGTGTCCCCGCTGGGGCCGTTCTCCTCCAGCAGCCGCAGCGGGGCGGGCGGCCCGGACTCAACCCCGGTGCGTCCCAGGGCGGCCGACGGCGGCGGAACAGCCAGGCGCGCTGCCGCCTCCATGGCGACGGCGGAAAACTCCTCCTCCACCAGCAGCAGAGCCGGGTCTGCGAGCGCGAGCTGGGCAGCGAGCTCACGTGCCGAGAGCCGCCAGGACAGCGGAACCAGGACCAGCCCGGCCTTGGCACAGGCAAAGAAGGCCACCACGTGGTCCGCGCTGTTGCCGGTGACCGTGGCAATGCGGTCACCGCGACGGTAGCCCGAGTCCTTGAGCGCGCCGGCCAGGGCTGTGGACCTGGCCTCCAGATCCCGGTAGCTCAGCGGTACACCGCGGTCATCGATCGCGGTGCGGTCCGGAGTGGACAGCGCGCGGTCAGCCGTCCAGCGGCCCAGGGTGTGCAGGGAACTCATCCGGCTTCCTCCAGGATCTGCTGTGGCCGGCGGGCGGCTTCGCGGCTGCGCAGCCGTGCTGCTGCCCCGGCAAGTCCGCCGGGCAGAAACAGCACCACCAAGATGAACAGCGTACCGAGAATGAACATGGGCTCGGAGAGCGGAATCTGCAGGATCCGCGGCAGCCCGTCGATCGCGTCGGAGTTGGCGAGTGCGGTCAGGCGCTGGTCCAGCAGCGTGTAGACCACACCGCCCAGGACCGCTCCCCAGCGTGAGCCGACACCGCCCAGGACCACCATGACCAGCAGGGTGATAGTGAAGTCGGAGGACACCGCCCGCGGCACCGCACCGGATTGCAGCAGCAGGTAGGTCATGCCGACCACGCCGGCCAGCGTCCCCGCGACGACGAAGATCAGGAGCTTGGCCAGATAGGGCTGCAGCCCCAGCACCCGGACGCGCATTTCGTTCTCCCGCACGGCCGCTGCGACGTGGCCGGCACGGCTGCGCTGGATCCAGGCCGTCACCAGGAAGACTGCGACGAGGGCGGCGAGCGCCAGCCAGTACAGATTGCGGGTGTTCGCCACACCGACCAGGAAGGACGGCACGTGCTCCGTGGCGAGACTCAGTCCTTCCTCTCCCCCGGTGGCACCTTCCGGGTTCCGCCGCACCATCACGGACCCGGCCTGGGCGAACGCGAGCGTCACCATAGCGAACGGTATGCCCGTGACCCGGAGCGCGACGGCGCCGGTCAGGTTGGCCAGCACGATCACCACCACGAGGGTCAGTGCCATGGCCGGCAGCAGCGGCAGGCCGGTCCGGTCCAGGATGATCGCCAGGCCGTACACGCCGGCTCCGAAGTACAGTGCGTGCCCGAAGGACAGCATGCCCGCGACGCCGAGCAGCAGGTGGTAGGTCAGTGCTGCGGCCGCCATCAGCATGCAGAGGGCCATCAGCTGCAGTGAGCCCGGTGTGTAGGTGGGGCCGGGAAGCAGGCCCGGAAGCGACAGATTGAACAGCGGCAGCACGGCGAGGACCAGCACTCCTGCCGCGCCCGCTATCCAGGCGGCAGGACGGCGTCGTGCTTTGCCTTGCTGCTGAGCCGGAGGCGGAGCCTTGGTGTCCTCCCGAAGCTGGGCTGCGCTCATGCCGTTACCGCCTTTCCCATGAGTCCCGCGGGCCTGGCCAGCAGAACTGCGGCGAGGAGCAGGACCACCACGAAGTCGCCTACGCCCCAGTAGAAGTTTGCGAACTGCTGAAGGATCCCCACGGCTACGGAGGCCAGAGCGGCACCGGTCAGCGATCCGAGGCCACCGATGACCGTCACGATGAACGCGAAGATCAGCAGTGAACCGCCCAGCAGCGGTGACACGTAACCGAAGTAGTGGCTGGCGAGCACGCCACCCATGCCCGCAGCTGCGCCGCCGATGGTGAAGACCAGGGTGAAGGCTTTGCGGACATCGATGCCGAGGGCCGTGACCATGGACCGGTTTTCCACGCCGGCCCGGATGATCATGCCGTACCGGCTCTTCTTCAGGAACAGCAGCAGCCCGCCCAGGACAAGGGCTGCGGCAAGGATGGCGACGAACCGGTCATTGGGGATCCGGGCGCCGAGAATGTCCGTGGTTTCCTTCAGCCAGGCAGGTCCGGTGATGAAAGACGGGTCTGTTCCCCAGATACCTTCGAACAGGGCCACTGAAGCAAGGGACAACCCCACGGTCACCAGCACCTGCTCAATGTGGCGCTGGTAGAGCGGTCGGATGAGGATCCGTTCGGTCAATGCGGCAAACACCGCGCCGGTGGCGGCTCCGACTGCCAGCGATATCAGGAACACGCCCCAGCCGCCGGCGCCGAGCGCCTGGGCCGCCTGCCAGCCGATGAACGCGCCGAGGGTCAGGAAGGATCCATGGGCGAAATTCAGCACACCCATGAGTCCATAGATCAGGGACAGGCCCGAGGCGACCAGGAAATAGAGTGCCCCCAGGCCGAGGCCGGTGACGGTGAGCAGGATGATGGTGCTCATGCCTCAGGCTCCCTTCGGTGCGGCGGTGGCTGCCGGGTTGGGGTTTGCTGCGGCGGTGCCCGTGTGGACGCCGAGCAGCCGGTGGTTGAGATCCGTGTCATCGAGGAACTCGCCGGCGTTCATGCCTGTCAACGCCACCTTCCCGCCGGAGAGGACCGTGACGGTGGCAGCGAGCTGACGCACGACCGTCAGGTTTTGTTCCACCAGCAGGATCGGCACCGTCCGGGCCGCTTCGGCCAGAGCCTCCGCGACTTCCTGCACGATCTTCGGCGCCAGGCCCTTGGTCGGTTCGTCCACGAGCAGCACCTTGTTGGTGTTCAGCAGGGCACGGGCCAGCGAGACCATTTGCTGCTGTCCGCCGCTGAGCGTTCCCGCCATCTGGGCGGAACGTTTCACCAGGTCCGGGAAAAGGTCTTCCACGAGCTGCCGCCGGGGATGCTCGTCCCGCTCAGCCAGGCGGAGATTCTCGGCGACGGTGAGCCGGGAGAAAACCTCGCGGTCTTCGGGCACGTAGCCCACCCCGCGGGCGATGATCCGGTGGGTCTCGGCGCCGTCGATGCGCTCGCCGTCGAGCTCCACCTGCCCGCTGCGGGGAATGAGCCCAATGACGGCCTTGATGGTGCTGGTCTTGCCCACGCCGTTCCGGCCGAGCAGCCCGGTAACGCCGAATGCCGGTACCTCGAAGCTGACGTCCTCGACGACCTGCTGGCCGCCAATGGAGGCGGAGAGATTCTGCACCCGCAGGATGGGCGCGTTTTCGGTGTTCATCAGACGGGTTCTCCCAGGTAGGCGCTCTGGACCAGAGGGTTGGCCATGACTGCTTCGGGGGTGTCGACGGCGAGCAGGGAACCGTGGTGCATCACCGCAACCCGGTCCACCAGTCCCAGGACCACTTCCATGTGGTGCTCGACCATCAGCACGGTGCGTCCGGAGTCCCGGTGCATGCGGCGGATGACTTCGGAGAGCCCGGCGACGTCCCCGGAGCCGACTCCGGCCATGGGTTCGTCGAGCAGGATCACTGCCGGATCCGCTGCCAGGAGCATCGCGATCTCAACCTTGCGCTTGTCTCCGTGGGACAGGCCGCCGGCAGCTGACGCGGCTTTGGCCTCCAGCCCCACTTCCGCTATGCATCCGGCAGCGATGCCGGTGGCTTCGTCACCGCTGCGCGGGAAACGCAGGAGCGAGAGGCTGCCGCCCAGTTTGGCCTGGGCTGCCAGCCGCACGTTTTCGAGGACGCTCAGCTGCGGGAAGAGGCTGGACGTCTGGAACGTCCGTCCCAGTCCCGCCGCCGCCCGCCGGTGCACCGCCAGCCGTCCGACGTCGTTCCCCGATACCACCACGGTGCCCTCGGTGGGGCGGAGGAGCCCGGAAATGACGTTGAACAGGGTGGTCTTACCCGCGCCGTTCGGTCCAATCACGCCGAGCATTTCGCCGCGGCGGACGGAGAGGTTCACGTCGTCGAGGATCCGGGCCCCGCCAATGCTGAGTCCGACGCCGGCGAGTTCCAGTGCGATGGGTGCGTCCATGGGGTCCACGGCCCTACTTCGCGGCTTCGGGCGGGGCCACGGAGTCCGCGGCAACCGTTTCGACGAGTGTGGGAACCCAGGTCCCGCCCTGGTCATTGAGCGTGACCTGATACATGTCCTGCAGCAGGGCGTGGTCCGAGGCGCGGACCGTGGTGGTGCCCTTGGGCCCCTCGAAGCTCCAGCCCTCCAGGGCGGAGACCATCGCGTCGACGTCGCTGCCGCCTTCGCGGACGGCCTGGACAATCATCTGCCCGGCGACGAAGCCGTCCGGCGTGAACAGGTCCGGCTTCTTGCCGGCGGCTTCCACGGACTCGATCATCGCCTTCTCCACGTCATTGTTCGCGGCGCCCGGGAAATAGTGGTTGAGGAAGGAGATCTTGGTACCGGCGGCTCCGTAGGCGCCGAAGGTGGCGGCGTCGCCGAGACCGGTGACGATCGGGGCGGCGTCGAAGGCGCCCTGCTGGTCCAGCGCCTGCCACATTGAACCCGACGTCGCGCCGGCCCAGGCCACGAAGGCCATATCCGGGGCTGCGTCGATGAGCTGGCGGGCGAAGGGAGTGAACTCAGTGGCATCCTCCGGCACCAGGACGCTGGAGACTTCCGCGCCTTCCGCACCGAGGACTGCCTCGACGGCGGCGAGGTTGCCCTGGCCAAAAGCATTGTCCTGGGCGAAAACCACAACCTTCTTTCCCGCCAGGTCATCCACGAAGGAACCCGCAGTGGCTACGTCCTGCAGGGACTGCCGGCCGGAGCGGAAGGTGTACTTGTTGATGCCCTGGATAGCGTCCGTTGCCGCTGGACCGGAGATGTAGAGGACCTGGTTCTGCTGGGCCTGTTCGGCGAGCTTGAGGGCGATGCCGGAGACCACGGTTCCGGCGAGGATCTTGTAGTCCTGCCCGATGAGGTCCTTGGCCACGGTGACTGCCTTGTCCGGGTCTCCGCCGTCGTCATGGTAGGTGATGTTCAGCTCGGTGTCCCCCACCTTGCCGGTGCCGTCGGTGGCGTAGTCGATGCCTGCCTGCAGGCCTTCGTAGTAAGCCTCGCCGTAGGCCGCCAGCGGCCCTGTCTTGGAGTACACGATTCCGACGTCCACGCTCGACGGCGCGTCGCCGCCATCTGCGGGCGCCGTGCCCGCATCGGTGGAGGGGGCGCAGGCGGAAAGCGCCAGCCCGGTGGTCAGGGCCGTGGCGAGGAGGAACTTCGTTGTTGCCTTCACGGTGGTGTGCCTTTCAGTGCGGTGGCTGCAGTGGATGCATTTGATGCCGGCCGGGCCGGGGTTTTGGAGCACTAACCTGAAAGGCGATTCAGGCTACGGAAAATGTATGGCACAGATCACATGTGAGTCAATGGGTCTTTTTGCGGAACACGGAAAAGCCCGGATCCCTCGAGGGACCCGGGCTTTCGCTGGAGGACTGCTGGGCGGCCGCTCCACTGCCCAGCTAGTTGCGGGCTGAAACGCTGCCGTTGGCACGCCAGCGGATGCCGGCGTCGATGAAGTCGTCAATCTCGCCGTCGAACACAGCAGAGGTGTTGCCCACTTCGTGTTCGGTGCGCAGGTCTTTGACCATCTGGTACGGGTTGAGCACGTAAGAACGCATCTGGTCCCCCCAGGATGCCTTGACGTCGCCGGCGAAGGCCTTCTTTTCGGCGTCTTCCTGCTCCTTCTTCAACAGCAGGAGGCGGGACTGAAGCACACGCATGGCAGCCGCGCGGTTCTGCAGCTGGGACTTCTCGTTCTGCATTGAAACCACGGTGCCAGTCGGGATATGCGTCAGGCGTACGGCGGAGTCCGTGGTGTTCACGGACTGTCCGCCGGGGCCGGAGGAGCGGAAGACGTCCACGCGGATTTCATTGTCCGGAATGTCGATGTGGTCCGTCGCCTCGATGAGCGGAATAACCTCGACGGCGGCGAAGGAGGTTTGGCGGCGGCCCTGGTTATCGAACGGGCTGATGCGGACCAGCCGGTGGGTGCCGGCTTCCACCACCAGCGTGCCGAAGGCGTAGGGCGCTTTGACCTCGAACGTCGCGGACTTCAGGCCAGCTTCTTCGGCGTAGGAGGTGTCCAGGACCTGGGTCGGATAGCCGTGGCGTTCCGCCCATCGCAGGTACATGCGCAGGAGCATGTCCGCGAAGTCTGCGGCGTCCACCCCGCCGGCGCCGGCTCGGATGGTCACCACCGCTTCGCGTTCGTCGTACTCGCCGGAGAGCAGGGTCACCACTTCGAGCTCGGAGAGCGCCTTGCGCAGGGACTCCAGCTCGGACACCGCCTCCGCCTTGCTGTCGGCGTCGGATTCATCCTGGGCGAGCTCTACGAGCACTTCGAGGTCGTCAATGCGTGCCTCAAGCTTCTGCAGGCGTTCCAGGGCGCTCTGCTTGTGCGAGAGCTTGGACGTGATCTTCTGGGCCGCGTCCGGGTCATCCCACAGGTTGGGTTCCCCCGCCATCTCGCTGAGTTCAGCGATGTCCTCCTTCATCGCGGCGACGTTAGAGACGTCCTCGATGGAGGCAAACGTGGAGCGGAGGGCGCGGATTTCTGCGGGAAAATCAATTTCAGCCATGGTGATTACAGACTACGCCATGCCCCGGTTTTCCGGTCTGGAGGTGCCCGGCGGATGACAAGCTGGATCCGGGACGCACCGAAGCTTTGTACGCATGGATGTCAGGGCCCGGGAGTAGATTGGTGCTGTCCGATCCGGAAAGGAGCTTCGAACTCGATGAACGCTTCCCCCTCCCCCATCCGCCACCCAGAGCGCGGACACAACTACGGCCGCGACGAACTTGAAGAGCTTGCCGAACAGGGCGATCCCTGGGCTATCGGCAAGCTGGACGATTGGGACCAGTATGAAGCGGCCGATTACGTTGGATCGCTGCGTGACCGCTGCCCGGACCCAGCCTGCGACCTGTACGGCGAGCGCGTCACCCTTTGCTATTCCGATGACGGCACGCTGCTCGAAGTGGATCACGGCGGCTGGGGGCATTACCCGCCGCAGGAGCAGGCGAAGGCTTCCTAGCTTTACTGCGTGGCGTTAGCGCGCGGCGCGGCGTTAGCGCGCGGCGCGGGCTGGACGACCGGTGCGCGCCTGGCAGCGGCCGGTGTGAGAACGGGCGCGCCAGCGCCGCGCCGGGCCGGGAATTGGCGTCTCACCGAGGGCCTGCCTGAGCGCAGGGCATCGGCGTCTGGCCCCGACCGGGACTTAGCGGGTGACGCTGGCAGGGGCTTAGCGGGTGACGCCGACGCAGCATCTGTGCCTGGCTGCAACCGGGGCTTAGCGTGGCCACGGCGGAGCGTCAGCGCGCCGGGCCAACCGGGACTTAGCGTGTCAGGCGAGCCCGCGCGTCGCTTTCAGCGGTGATCCGGATACCGTTCGGAACGAGGAAGTTCACGATCGGCGGATGAACGACGCCGGACAGGACCACGCGTGCGGTGCGCCCGTCCGGGGTGCCGGTTTCCGGCTCGATCCGGAGGGATGGAGTCGCCTCTCCTGCACGGCTTTGCTCCAGGTAGCTCTGGACCTGTGCGGTTACCCGGCCCGAATCCAGGAGAGCCACCGGGGCAGACCCGCCCGAGCCCTGTACCTGCGACAGTGAGAAGGTATCGGCAGCCGCCAACGCCGCCCCGTCAGCAGCGGACAGGAGCTTCTTGTGGCCCAGGTAAACCGAAGAAGCCGCTGCAATCACGGTGATAACCAGTAGCGCCAGAACTACGTATCCAAGGATCAGCACTCCGACCTGGCCTGAGTCACGGGCGTCCGATGCTGCTTCCGGACATGCGCGGCATATATCGGTCATCCGTACCTCTCAACCGTCTGCATGGATGTCGAATCGACCCGTACTGGCGCCAAATCCGCCCCTAGAGCGCCAGCGAACGGGAGTGGTACGTTCATAGCGGCCGTGACCGTCACTGTCGATCCTGGGACTCCGCATTCCGGGCTGCACGTTATCTGGAGCTCAAGGGCACCGGGGTCGAATCCAAAATCTGTGAGTGCCAGTTCCGCCGCAGCCCGTGCCTGCCCGTCCGGTCCGTCTGCAGGAGAAGCCGCCGCGTAGACCTTCGCTGCATGCTCCGCAGCACCGACCATTGCGTAGGCTGCCCCCTGGACCTGACCGGCAGTGAGGATCAGGTAGACCAACGGAACCAGCAGCAGGACTCCCAGGAAGACGAATTCGACCGCGGCGCTTCCTTCCTCGTTCTCATCCCGGTGGTCCGTGCCCGGCGCGGGCGGCAATCCATCAGTCCGGCCAGTAGGCATGTCCTGCCACCTCGATTCCTCCCTGCGGGCCAATCAGGCCAATGACCGGCAGCGGAGCGCGCACCGTGACCTTGAGCATTGTGTGCCCCGAATCCTCAGTCCGCGCATAGGAAATGTCCTGCGCAAATTCGGGGCTTAGGGAACCGGAGATCAATTGCCGGGCCCGTTCCACGCCGTCCTGTGCGTTCCGGTCTGCCAGAGTCCCGTAGCGTGCACCGGAACCTGCAGCATCCGTGAGGGTGTTGCGCACATGCAGCACCAGAGCCAGCTGTATCACTGCCACCACGATGACAGTCAGCAGGGCACCCACCAGGACGAAATCAACAACGGCGGAACCGGAATCACGTTCTTGGATCGGTTCATCCCCCTTTCCGGCGTCAGCCCACGTTATCGTGGCGTTCCTGGTGCCGGTGGCGGTCATAGTCCTGAGGGCGCCCTTGGTGGCGGCGTGGTGACTTCTGGCACCGCCGCCAGTGCTCAGGGCATTCCCGCTGTCGGCGTGGTAACTTCTGACGCCGCCCCCAGTGCTCAGGGCGTTCCCGCTGGCTACGTTCCCGCCGGCGGCGTGCCAACTTCGAACACCTCCCCGGCTGGCAGCGTCCCTGCTCTTGTCCCCGCCCCTACTTCTGGACTTGGGCGATTGCTGATTCAAAGAGGGAAACCAGGGCGGGCCGCGCCACGGTGAGTATCGCGGCAACCAATACGGCGGACATGAGTGTGATCATGACCCAACCGGGGACGTCGCCCCGCTCCCTCTCGGAGATTGGGGGATGCAATGCTGCCTGAAGCCGGGTCATGATGCTGGCAGCTAGGAGGGCCGGCAACATCCGCAGAGCGATTCGGGTTCTCATGGAAGTCCTTTCGTTGGTTTTCCGGTGGGTAGTGGTTTGCGATTTCACTGGTGACGTCAAAGTCCAATGCTGAGAAGGGAGAGGCCGGGGAAGACCGCGAAGAGGACGGTCAGCGGAAGGACACCGAAGACCAGGGGAACCATCATCGCGATTTCCTTCTTGCCGGCTTCCTCCATCAGTTCGCGCTTGGCCATGTCACGGACGTCCTGTGCCTGCGAGCGCAGGACATCTGCCAGAGGGGTTCCACGTTCGATAGCCACGGACATTCCGTCCACGAACCTTGAGAGCGGAGCCAACTGGGTGCGTTTCGAGATGTTGCCCAGGGCCGCCAATAACGGCGTCCCCGAGCGCGTCTCCGCGAGGGCACGCCCGAATTCCTTGGACAGTTCTCCGCCCGAGGTGCGGGCAACACGTTCCAAGGCACCGCCGGCGCTCTCCCCGGCACCGACGGCCAGCGCCATCATCTCGGCGAGGCTGGGAAACTCCGCGAGCATGAGCGCCTCGCGCTTCTTGACCTGCCTGGTCAGCAAGTAGTCGCGGAGCAAGTACCCCAGCACCCCCGTGGCCAGGACCAGCGTTGCGACGGCCGGAACCGAGATGTGCCCGTTGGCTGCAAGCCAGATGCCGCAGGCTCCGCCACACAGCAGCCCCGCGCCCGCAAATAGGAGCTGGGCTGAGCGGAATTCCAGGACGCTCATATGGTTTCCGGCGCGGTCCAAGCGTTTCTGCAGCGAGGACGCCGCTGGGTTTATGCGTTCGAGCCTTCCCGCCAGTTCGGCTAGCAGAGGCCGGAAAACACGTTCAAGGGGACCAAATGGTGTGACGTCCGCGGGTGCGAGGAGCCTGGAGCCCGGGGACGCGGAACGCAGCTGGGGTGCAATCCGATCCGCAAACGAGGTGGGACGCAGGAACGGAAGGCGGACGACGGCCAACCACAATCCGGTCCCAAGGCATGCGCCCATCAGCATGGCCAAGGGCCAGACGCCGCTCACCGCAGGACCCTTCTCTCGGCAGGCAGCGCTCCTATGCGGAGCATCAGGCGGTAGCAACCCACGGAAATGACCATGCCAGCGGCCAGGACAGCAGCTCCCGCAGGCGTGTTGTAGGCTTCTACGGCTTCAGGGGCAGTGGCCATAAGTACTAGGACTATCCACGGCGCTGCTACGGCGAGCCTGGCCGCGTTGATGGTCCAGGACTGCCTGGCCAGCAATTCGCTGCGTGTCCGTGCGTTCTCCCGGAGGAACTCGGCCAGCGTCCCCAGCAGCCGTCCGAGATCCGATCCGCCAACTTGCCGGGTTATGCGCAGGGATTCCACGATCCGGTCCCCCACCGGATCCGCGAGGCGGTCTTTGAGCGCGTCCAGTGCCTCATCGAACGAGCCCCCGGAACGGTAGTCGGCACCGAACTCCCTGAAGGGCGCCCGAAGCTCCTCGGGTCCGTTGTCCCCCAGTTGGATAAGAGCTTCAGGCAGGGACATTCCGGCGCGTATGGCAGAGCGCAGGTGGTCGACCGCGTCAGGCCACAGTTCCAAGAGCGAGGCACTCCGCCTGGCGGCCTGCCAGCGTACCGCCGTCACGGGAAGGGCCGAGGCGAAGACCCCAAAACAGCCCGCTATCGGGAGAGAACCGGTGAGGACCCACGCCGTGAGGAGGGCCAGCATGCCAAGCAGTGCGCTGCTGAGAATGAGTCCTCCCGGCGTCACGCGGCTGACGCCTGATGTCCGCAGCAACTCCTCGAGCCGCCCAGGTCGACGAGGCTTCGGTGCCCTCTCCGGAACGACCCAGCAGGACCACCACACCAGGAACAGGCCCAGGCCCAGTGTCAGTCCGGCGATCGCGCTCATGCTGCCGGTTCCAGGAGGTCGGCCAGGTTCATTCCGGCACGGGCGAACTTGTCCGGTGAGGGCAGCGATGACGGTGAGGCCTCCAGCCTTCCGTTCTCACGGTGGAACACCAGCGTCGACTCTATGACACCGTTCTCTACCCTTCGCCCCAGGGCCAGGATTTCCGCCACCTCCCGTTTGCCGGCGGGAGTCCGGACGCAGTGGACCACCAGGTCGATGCACGAGGCAACAGTCGGCACCACGAAGGAGCTTGAAATATTGGCGCCGGCCAGTAGCGGCAGTGTGGAGATCTTGGTGACGGCGTCGTGGGCACTGTTTGCGTGGACGGTGCACATTCCAGGAAGGCCTGAATTCAAAGCAATTAACATGTCCAGACTCTCCGCTTCCCGGACTTCCCCAACAATCAGCCGGTCTGGCCGCATACGCAAGGCTTCCTTGACCAGGCGCCGCAGCGGTATCTCCCCAGTGCCTTCAAGGTTGGGCTGCCTGCACTGCAGGCCGACAACATCGCGCAGCGGCAGCTGGAGCTCGAAAATTTCCTCGACCGTCACTACCCTTTCCCGTGCGCCTATGGACGCTGCGAGGCAATTCAGCAATGTCGTCTTGCCTGCCTGCGTGGCTCCCGAGACCAGGATGTTGAGGCCTCCGGCCACCGCCGCTGAGAGGAACTTCGCGGCCTGGGGCGTCAGGGTTCCAAGTTCCACGAGGTGCTCCAGCCGGCTGGCCCTGACTATGAACTTCCTGATGTTCACCGCCCAGTGTCGCCTCGTCACATCCGGTATGACCACATGCAGCCGTGATCCGTCCGGAAGTGCTGCGTCAACGAAAGGCGAGGACAGGTCCAGGCGCCGGCCCGAAGACTTCAACATCCGCTCCACCAGGTCCCGGATCTGCTCGGTAGTCAGGTTGAGTGCGGTCAGTTCCGAACGCCCGCCGCGAGCTACGTACACTTCCCCGGGCGAGTTGATCCAGACTTCTTCCACGCTCGGGTCGTCCAGCAGGGGTTGGAGGGCTCCGTAGCCAGCGACTGAGTCAAAAACCTGTTTGGCGGCCCGCTCGAGATGGCCCAGTGCGGGAAGCGAGCCGAGCAGCGAGCGGTCGTCGTAGTCCTGGACCGCGGCGTCGACCAGCCGCCGGACTTCACCGGCTTGGCGTGCCGGGTCCAGCCCTCGGACGCGGATGAGCTCGCGTACCTCGTCTTCGACAATTCGCACCGCGTCCATTCGTGCTCCCCCGGATCCTGCCGCGGCGTTCCGTCCGCGGCAACGAGAATGAGACTGCTTCTGCAGGCCAGTGAGGCCATGCGGGCGAGGATAGGCTAATTAGCTTGAGCTGGCGAGAGTGGCAGTTGGGAGATGTGGAAAACAGTCTGTGATGTGGCGTGCAAAACCCGCCGTCGCTTTCTGTCACGTCCAAGGGCACAGCAAACCTAGAGCCAGCTCGGCGAGGTTTGTCCATATCTGCTGCCCACACAGAGCACTTCTTGGGCATAAGCAACAACATTCACACTGGCACCGGTAATGTTCACCATGATCCGCTCTCGCCCATTCTGGAGAACCAGTGCAACAATCCCACCTCGCACCCATCCTCGCTGGCATCCTCAGCCTTACGCTGGTGGTCTCGGCGGCACCTGCCTACGCGACAGTTGACGAACAAGCGCCAGCTCCTTCTCAAAGCCCATCAATTCCGGATACCCCAACCCTCTGGGACGATCCACAAGACTTGCAAGCAGACCCTTCTCCGACAGATGCGGCAGAGCTAGGGCGCGACGGATTAGGCGACAGGTCTGAGACACCCACCGCACCGCTGCCTGAGCCGGAACCGGAACCGTTGCACCAAGAGGCGGACCCGACGCCGTCGGAAGCCGCCGAGGGGGGACTCACCGAAGCAATCGGTATCCTCGGCGCCAAAATGGGCCAGGGCTTGGAACGACTTCAGGAAACGAACAACGCCCAGATCCCAAGCCCCTCTGAGACTCAGGAACGAATTGAAGCAGAGCAGGTGCTGCTCGAGGAAGGTTTTGCCGATCCGGAGCTGGCAACTGATCCGGAGAAAGCAGCTGCTGCGGCCCGTACTGCGTCGCGGGATTCCCTGTTGAGTCCCAACACCGCACTATCGCCACTGCTCCAATCCAGGTCAAGTTCAACGTCACTGGCGGCGACCTGGCAGCCGTCCGGGATCCAGGGCATGGACGTGAGCAGCCACCAGCCCTCAGTTAACTGGAGCCGTGCTTGGAACCAGGGATCGCGCTTCGCATACGTCAAGGCGACGGAGCATACGACCTACAAGAATCCACTCTTCGCCAGCCAGTACAGCGGTGCTGGTTCCGTAGGCATGTACCGGGGCGCCTATCACTTTGCCATCCCCACCCGGGATTCTTCGGGAGCGGCCCAAGCCAACTTCTTCGTCAACAACGGCGGCGGGTGGTCTGCGGACGGCAGGACCCTGCCACCCCTGCTGGACATCGAATACAACCCGTACCCGGATCTGGGCGACACCTGCTACAACTTCACCCCCGCCCAGATGGTGTCCTGGATCCGTGACTTCTCCAACACGGTGAAAGCACGCACCGGCCGGCTGCCCATGATCTACACCACGGCGGATTGGTGGAACCGCTGCACCGGCAACAGCACAGCCTTTGCCAACCACCCTCTGCACATCGCTCGCTACAGCACCGCCGGTCCCGGCTCGATGCCGGCAGGCTGGAGCACCTACAACGTCTGGCAGTACAGCAGCAGCGGCCCCTTCGAGGGCGACTCGAACGTCTGGAATGGGTCCGCAGCCGAACTGTCCTGGTTCGCGAAGAACATCACCCCGGATCACACCCAACGTGTCTTTTCTCCGGGGGATATCACCGGCGACAAAATAGGCGATCTGGTCACCCGCCGTACTGACGGGACCCTATGGGTATCGCCGGGGAATGGGAAGGGCGGCTTCGGATCGTCCGTACGTATCGGGCAGGGGTGGGAGATCTACAACCTGTTCGTTGGGACCGGCGATTATGACGGTGACGGCCGAAATGACTTCCTTGCACGCCATGTCGATGGCAGCTTGTGGCTCTACTCCGGCACGGGAAGAGTGGACGCGCAGAACGAAGGCTACAAACCGGCGCGCAGAATAGGCTCGGGTGGTTGGGACGCCTTCGACACAATCGTCGGCGTCGCCGATGTGGACGGTGACAACCGCAGTGACCTGATAGCAAGGCGGACAGACGGCTCAGCGTTCCTTTACTCCGGCACGGGGACCGGCGGGCACGGGCCATCCAAACATCTGGGCGCTGGTTGGGAACAGTACACCCGAATGGTGGGGACGCGCGATTTTGACGGCGACAGGCTTAATGACCTCCTGATCCAAACCGTAGATGGCCGTCTCAGGCTTCTGAGGGGCACAGGGACTGGCGCATTCGAAGCAGGTCCCTGGATCGGCCAGGGCTGGAACGTTTTCGTTGAGGTATACGGCGGCGCTGACTTTAATGGCGACGGCAGAAGCGACCTCATCGGACGGGATGCAAAGTCCGGGCTGACATTTTACGCAGGGACCGGCAAGGTGTCGGAAGGTTACTCCCGCGCTTTCGTCAGCCCGTCAACCTTTCCAGCTGGTGCTCCCGCGCTCAGTCCCGGAGACTTTAACTCTGACGGCCGCCCCGATGTGCTGACGACCGGTTCAGACGGGAGACTCTGGTTCCACCGCGGAATGGGGAACGGCCGCTATGCCGCTCCATCTCAAATAGGGACAGGCTGGAACATCTACCGGGAGGTGATCAGTCCCGGAGACTTCAATTCCGACGGCCGCCCCGACCTTCTCGCGCGCGGCCGCGACGGCGGCCTGTGGTTCTACGCGGGCACCGGCCAGGTTGGGGGGACAAACGAGGGCTACCTGAAACCCGTCAAAGTCGGCAGTGGGTGGAATATCTACAGTCAGATTTTGGGAGCGGGAGACCTGACCGGGGATGGGAAGCCCGACCTGATTGCGCGGCATGAAAACGGCACCCTCTGGCGGTACGACGGCACGGGCCAAGTATCAGCAACTAACGAAGGTTACGGCAAGGCTGTCCGCATAGGCACCGGCGGGTGGTCCAATCTGCAGCTCTCAGCGCCGGGCGACTTCGACGGGTCCGGCACAACCGACGTGCTGGCGCGTGACCCATGGGGCAGCCTTTACCTATACAGGGGCAACGGAAATGGCACCCTTGCTGGCTCGGAGTTGATCGGACTCGGCTGGAACCTCTTTTCCCAGCTGCTTGGCACTGGCGACACCACTGGGGATGGGATAGGCGATCTCATAGGAGTGACTTCCTCCGGGACAATCTGGCAGTACACAGGCACCGGGAGCAAGTCCGAGGGGTACGCGCCCGGCGTCGCCGCAGGGAGACTGTGAATCGATGGGCCGGCGGCTGCGCGGAGATCGTTTCTCCGGCACTCGTCCGTCCGGGGCTCATGTCACGCGCTCATGTCACGGTGTCGTCCTGAGGGGGCTTCGAGACGGCGATTGCAGAGGGCCGGGCGAGAAAAGCCAGAAGCGTTACTGACGCAGCCGACAGCACGGAACCGGCAGCAAAACCGGCTATCGCACCTCCGAGCCCGTGCTCGGGTGCAAGGAAGGCCATCGCCGCCACGCCGCATACGGTCGCGCAGAAGGACGCCACCGAGTATGCCCTGTGCCTTCCGGATGCCATCAAGTAGGCCCCCGGCACAGCCGTCAGCGAGGAGACAGCAACGATTGCGAGCAGCAATTGGAGGGTAGGCACTCCCCCCTCGTACCGCCCGGGGAACACGATGCTCATCAGCCACGGGGCGAGCACGATGAGGACACCGAATACTACTAGGAAGCCAATCACACTGAGGCCAAAGAACATGGCAGCCTGCCGGTGGGTCTGGCGAGGGTCGACCCCGAAACGACCCGAGAAATACTGGACGAGAACCTGGTTCAACGACTGTGCCAACATGTTCGCGGGTGTGGCCAGAGTCAGCGCCGCCGCGAAAAGGTCCGCCTTCTCTTTTACGTCGAATGCCTGAACGAACAGCATGACGGCTGGCAGCAGCCCTCCTGCAGCAACGAGGCCGAAAATTGCGTAGCCAGTGAAGCTCAGAACCTGCTTCCGCTGATGAACAGGCAGCGGTCCCCCCGATTGGCGGGGCCAGGCCATGAACGCGTAGAGACCGTATCCAACGCTGAGTGGCAGGAGCAGGGTCCAGTGGGCCCCTCCGCTAGTAACGGCCAGTAGCACACCGAACGCGACAGCCGCCGAAACGATGTCCAGAACCGTCGCCTTCGTCGCTCTCGCGAAGCCCAGTAGGGTTCCCCGGCTGAATGTATACGCCCCGTACGACACGACGAGCAAGGTTGCCGCCGCGGCCGAAGCCATGTCGCCGGTGAAATAGTAACTGATCGGGAACGAGATAGCAGCCGCCAAAGCCGAAGCGGCCCAGAAAGACCTGCGCAGCAGGCGCAACACCCCGCCTTGCGCAGGGCCACCGTGCTCCGCAGCGGGAATGAAACGCATCGACGCTACACCGGCACCTGCAGACCAAAAAAGTGAGAAGTAAACTGCAAGGGACAGAACGGCGGAGACTTCCGCAAGAACACTGGAGGTGTTGCCAATCCAAGTGGTGTACGCAAACCGGACTACGCCCTGAACCAATACGCCAAGAGTGGCCACGAGCGCGTGGTACAGGAGAACCATTTTCACCACTTAAGCCTACCCGGCCAGTGGAAGTTCTCCGGACGCCGTGCATCCCTGCATCGGGCTTGTGCATGCCCGAGCCAGATCCGCGGGCGGCACCACGGACCGACGATGAGTCGAGTCGCGCGGCACGAACCAGTAGACTGGCTAACATTTACCCCAGTCCTAAGATCCTTGGAGCATGTCTTGCGAATCCTCTATGTCATGACAGATGCCGACATCGGGGGCGCGGAAGTCGTGGTCGAGACCATGGGACGAGCGACACGTCCCGGCGATGTGACCCAACTCGTCGTCCTCATGGAGCCTGGAACTATGAGTGAGCGTTTGGACAAGGCGTTCAGCAATGTCCACTATCTGGGGTTCAAACCCACTTCACGGGATCTGTTCGGCATGGTGCGCGCCCTGGAAAGGGAGTGCACGGAATTCGGCCCGGAGGTCATCCATTCGCACCTGTTTCACGCGGATTTAGTAGCAGCGCTGGCGCGCTATCCGAAGGCCGCCAAGGTGAGCACTATCCACACTCAAGGTTTCAGCAGGGCGGACCACATTCTGACTCGCACCATTGCGCGGGCAGTTGGCCTGCTTTCGTTCAGGTTTGACGCCGTCGTACCAACCGGAGAAGCGTGCCTCGCGTTCGGAAAGAAGTACTGGTACCGGGGGCTCACGGACCCGATAGACAATTCGGCAACCATCCCCGAGATGAACTCCTACAACCCATCTTCGAAGATGTTCCTTTCGCTGGCGCGCTGGCATCCGGTCAAAGGACATCCCGTCCTCTTGCAGGCTTTTCGTTCCCTGCTGGAGATCCATCCAAACTGGACGCTGGCATGCGTGGGTCCGGGCGCTTCCGAAGACAACTCGGATGCCAGGCAAGCAGTAGTAAACGCCGGCCTGCAGGATGCCCTTGAGAATGGGAAACTGCAGCTCCGGGGACCCACTCAGGATGTCTCCAGTGTCATGGCGGAGGCGGGAGCACTGGTCATCTCCAGCCTCTACGGAGAGACTTTTCCGGTCGTGGGGGTGGAAGCAAATGCGGCCGGCGTTCCAGTGATAACCACGGACGTTGGGCAGTCGCGGGCGTTCGTAGCAGATCCTAGCCACCTCGTGCCCCCGGGCGACGCGCATCGCCTGTTCGAAGCAATGCGCCGATTCGCCGATCTTGGGCATGAACGCCGAAGCAGTTTGTCACAACTGGTTCGCTCGCGGGCAGAGGCGGAGTTCAGTCCGAAGAAGGCCGCCGAAAAGTATCAGGCGGTATACAAACTCGCTATCGGTCGGCGACGAGGCGTGGAGAAGAAGGCCATAAGCGGTTAGCTAACCCACAGACTTGACTGGGTTCTTTTGAGCTGCAATCCTCGCCTGTTCCACGAACTCCGCGGAGCGCTTCGACCAGTCCATATCTCCCAGGAGCTCTGAGGATACCGGCACCGTAGGCGTTCCAAGAGCGATCCTGGACGCCTCAACCCAGGATTTCGCGTCGTTGGTATCAATAGTCTGAACGGCGGCCCCTTGTTGCTTCAGGTACTCCGCAGCGGCAACCGGAGCGCTTATCACTGCTCCCCCTGCGGCGACCGCTTCAAGAAGGGTGGTTTGAAACCCCTCCGCCAATTCAGTCGGGTTCAGCAAAACGCTGGAGGTTAAGACAGAACGAATCGCATCCGGAGGCAGATAGCCATGAATGGTGTACCGCTCCCTATGGGGAGAGCTGGCTACTCGTTTTTCGAGTAATGCTCGCTCGGAGCCGTCCCCGATGAAGTGGACGGACAATTCCTTAAATTCAGGCAGCAGCTGTTCGCCGACTTCCACCACCCTTTCCCAGCCCTTGCCTGGTACGAGTCGTCCCAGAAAAACCAGTCGGTGAGGTGTAACTCTCGGGGCTGCGGAATGTGCGAAAAAGCGGGAGTGGATCGCGTTGTGAAAAACGGTACTGTCCCTGCCCGCCAATCTCTGTACAAAGGCTGCTGAGGCAGAACTTATCGCCAGGACCCGATTGGCAGACTTCAGTACATACCGGCCCATGGTCCAATCAACCAACCGACTAGCAGCCGCAACGATCGATGAGACCCCGCGCACATGGTCAGATCCGTGCTCTGTATGTACGACGGGCACGCCTAGGGCACGTCCCGCCCTTATACCCAAGAACGACATGGGGAAAAAGCGTGTGTGCGTGGAAATTACCTCTACGCGTTTTTCGCGAAGGATCTTCGTAATTCTTCGTCGCGCCCCGGGCTTGGGGAAGGCCAAGACCCCGCCGATGGGCCTGGAAGATGCCATTCGCAGGACCTCAACACCGTCCTCTGTGGCATCCGAATTGTCGTTGTCCAGGGTGACAACCGTCACCGAATGGCCCTTCATGGACAGCTCTTTTGCAAGCGCATGGACATGCAACTCCACTCCACCCACCTTGGGCGGATAATTGTTCACTACAAAAGCTATCGATTTCGGTGTCGAGTTGTGGAAACTCCGGCCGCCCGCCATCGGCTAACGCCGACCCTCACGGCTATGACCGTCAACGGAACGCTCAGCATGCTCGACAGGCCCTTCAGCCTCGTCCAGCGCCAGACGCCGGGAAAGCTTGGTGATCGAAGTTTCCAGGCTGTGGAATCGCTGATACGTGGTAGCCATGTAGACGAAGAAACAAATGATAGTGGCATAGAGGACAAGATCTGTCCCTCGTCCGATACCAAGGAACGAGGCGGTTGTCGAAAGGACCTCGGGAAAGAATATAGAGAACACCGCTGCGACTGCGAATATCGCCAGCAGAATCCTTCGGATAGCAAGGTGTCTGGCATTACTGCCACCCCTCATCAGCGCAAACGATACTAGAATGACCGCCAGAACCAAGACTATCTGCACAACGATTATCATCAGTTTTTACCTAGGAATAGTTCGGCAACAATGTTGACGGAGTTCAAAAGTGACTGGCCCTTCGCACGAGAATAATCTGTGTAAATAATTTCGACGGGATGCTCAACCCACGTGGGTCCCAGCTTGGCCAGCTTGTTGACAATCTCAGATGCGTGAGCCATGCGGTTTTGCGTTAAGTTCAGGTTCTTGGCTACATACGGATTGAAAGCACGCAGACCATTGTGCGCGTCCGTGAGGGGTAGCCCGGTAGACAATCGTGATTGCAAGGCCGCAGTCCGCAGGACCACACGTTTCGCAGCGCTCAACTGTGTCCTTCCGTCGAGGAACCTCGATCCGAGGACGATGTCAGCCTCCCCCGAGAGTACTCGCTGGGACATGGCGTGCGCGTCTTCAACCCTGTGCTGTCCGTCCGCATCGAATGTCACGATGCACCCCAACTCCGGATCCTGCAGCGCGTACTCAACTCCGGTCTGGAGTGCCGCGCCTTGTCCCAGATTAATGGGGTGCTGAACAACGACCGCACCGGCAGCTCGTGCAGCCTCCTGCGACCCATCTGTGCTCCCGTCGTCAATGCAGACAACATTGGGGAAAACCGGAAGCAGGCCAGAGACTACCTCTCCGACAACCGTGGCCTCGTTATACATCGGAATGACTACCCAAGTTCGAATCACCGGTCCATTATCCCACAGCCGCCGCTGCACCGAAGGCTGGGGCCCTTCGATGACTCCTGCGGAGTGCTGTGTCGCACAGGCCCGTGCAGCGACGAGGATCGTTCACGTGGCCCAGTTCGAGCAAGAACCGGAGGTTGACGGGTTTGGTGACAGTACTGCGGTGACGAGATGATGGTGGCATGCTTGGAACAAAACCCGCCGCCAGTACGGTCATCCGGCTGCATACCATCTCTTCAGAACCCGGTGCAGCGACCTGTTCCGGGCAGGAACATGGACCCGCATCGTGAGCTGGCTAAACCTCATACCTTATTTTTTTGCCGCATTCGCGATTCTGTTCCTTCCGGGAGGAGCCTTAGGCGTCGCCCTGGGACTACGCGGTATTGCCGTACTCAGCCTCTCCGGACCGCTCTCAGTCAGTATTATCGCGTGTACAGCTGTGCTGAGCGGCCTGCTTCAGTTGGAGTGGGGTCTGCCGATCGTTGCTGTAACCACGATGTTAGCTTCAGTCGCTGCTCTCGTCGTACGGCTTTTGGCGACGCTGCGGCGCCGGGCCGCAGGAGAGACCGCATCTCTTCCTCCAGGCCCTGCCGGCTCGGGTAAGAGGCGCCTGTGGTCCGGAAGTGCCGCGGCCACGTTTGGAGTCGCCGTAGGCGGACTTCTCATCGCATGGCGCTTCATTCACATGTTTCACTATCCCCAGAACATATCGCAGACATTCGACGGTATCTTCCACCTGAACGCGGTTGAGTACATCCAGCAAACCGGAAACGCTTCGTCTTTGACGATTGGACGACTAACGAACCCCGAGTCGACCACAGCCTTCTACCCGGCCGCCTGGCACGCCTCAGTTTCTCTGTTGGCCGACACGGGAATCTCCGTTCCAGAAGCCATCAATGTGGGTAACATCCTTATCGCCGGCCTTCTTTGGACCAGCGGATGCGTATTCCTCGTCAGCCGTATACTCGGCACTCGAACGATCGCGCTGCTCGTAACTGGCGTTCTGTCGGCAGCATTCTCGGCATTTCCATATCTCATGGTCGATTTCGGTGTGCTCTATCCGAACCTCCTGGCCATTGCGCTGATGCCGGCCTGCCTCGCCTTGGCTGTAAGCATCGCAGGAGCCAGTGAGGCTCCTGTCCCAGGACGCCGAATGTCTTTCGTTGTGCTGGGCTTGATACTTCCGGGCATGCTGCTGGCCCACCCGAGCACTCTCATATCGTTCCTCGCCCTGACGCTGCCCTTGGCCGCTTGGGGCTTCGTTGCCCTCTGGAAGACCCTCGACGGGCGCAAACGCGTTCGATATCTACTCGCGTTCGCGAGCCTGGTCTATCTGGGAGCGGTCGTCCTGCTCTGGAAGAACATTCGGCCGGATCCTGCAGGATCAACCTGGGAACCCATTGAATCCGCCGCTCAAGCAGCCGGCGAAGCCTTCCTAAGCGCTCCCATTGGCCGACCGGTTCCTGTCGTCGTTGCTTTTCTGACCTTCGCTGGCATCGTCTACTGTGCCCGGAATCTTAGACGCTTCTGGTGGCTCCTTGGATCATTCGTTATTAGCTGCATGCTCTTTGTAATAGTGGCCGGCTTCCCATGGGGGGATGTGCGATCGGCCTTCACCGGGGTTTGGTATAACGATCCTTATCGGCTGGCCGCGCTTCTGCCCGTGATGGGACTGCCCATGGCTGCCGTCGGAGCCTGGGCAGTCACCGACGCCGTTTGGATCCGCATCGTCGCACGCGCCGGCTCAACCAACCTGCGATTCCCCCTTCGACGGGCCGGCGCCGTCGGAGCTGCTGTTGTTCTCCTGCTACTCCTCACCTCGACGACACAGGGGAAAAGCATTGATGCAGCCCAGGCCTCCGGAGCTGGCAATTACATCCTGTCTGAGGACTCGCCACTACTTTCCACGGACGAGGCAACGCTGCTGGAGCGGGTACCGGATCAAGTTCCAGAAGACGCGATGGTGGTGGGAAGTCCGTGGACCGGTGCTGCCCTGGTTTATGCACTCGCAGGGAGGCAGACTCTAATGCCCCATACTTTCTACACGCTTACCGACGATGGCAGGACAATCGTGGAGTCATTGGACGACGTCTCGGGAGATTCGTCCGTCTGCACGGCAGTTCGGGATCTCAATGCGTTCTACGTATTGGATTTCGGTCCCAGAGAGGTGCACGGTGGCGAACACATATATCCGGGATTGAACGAAATAGAAACTTCTCCGGGGTTTGAACTTGTCGATTCCGAAGGTGAAGCCAAACTGTTCCGCGTCACCGCCTGCGGCTAGCGCATACAGAATGGACCCGTTGCCAACCGGCGGGTTCTAGCGGTCGTTGCAACACCCGATCATTTTGGGAGTTGCAACGACCGTGTCTGTTTCATCAGGAAACCAGTCCCGTCCGCGGCATAGCGCGGCGCAGATAGCAGAGTTCTTCGAGGTCTTCGACCGTGTGGACGGTGACGTGAGCGCTGCTGCCCGGGAACTTGGTTTGAACCGTGTCACGTGCGCCGGCTGGGTCCGGAAAGCCGGGCTCCGGGGTCAGGGCCGCCCGGGCTGGAAACCCCACCCCCGGCAGCGGGAGTTCTTCACGCTGCTGAAGGAGGGAATGCCCCTAGGTGAGGCGGCCAGGTCTGTTGGTGTGGACGCGGGCCGGGCACGGCGCTGGCTGACACGGTCCCGGGCCGGAGCCCGCTTCCGTGCCGGCGGGCCGGGCACCGGTTACAACGAGGGGGTGAACCCTCTTTCCGAACTGCCCGTGACCCCGGGTAACGGCCGGTGCCTGTCCTTGACCGAGCGGGACAGATCCAGGACCTGCGCCGTGCCGGTGAATCAGTGCGCGGTATCGGCAGGGTGCTGGGCAGGCCGGCCTCGACGATCAGCCGGGAGCTGGCCCGGAACACTGCCGCGGGGATGGGGTACCTGCCTCATGCCGCGCACCGCCTCGCAGCCGGGCGCCGGCACCGCCCGAAAACGGCGAAGCTCGCTCTCTCCGGCAGGCTGCGGGAGTATGTTCAGGCCGGCCTGGTGCTTCAATGGTCCCCGGAGCAGATTTCGAAGAAGCTGATCACAGACTTTCCCGATGACCAGGAGATGCGTGTGAGCCCCGAAACGATTTACCAGAGCTTTTACTTTCAGGCACGCGGCGGACTCAAGCGTGAGGTCCAGACCGCGCTGCGTACCGGGCGGGCACGGCGGGTAGGGCACCGCGAACCGGACCGTCGCCGGCCCGGTTCATCGATGAGGCCCTGATGATTTCCGCCCGCCCGGCCGAGGTCCAGGACCGGGCAGTACCCGGCCACTGGGAAGGGGACCTGATAACCGGTGCCCATAACCGTTCCGCGATAGGCACCCTCGTCGAGCGCAGTACCAGGTATGTGATGCTGATCCACCTGCCCGGAGACCACAGTGCCGAGACCGTCAGGGACGGGCTGGTCAAGGCCATGAGTGCCCTGCCCCGGCATCTGCGCGGGTCGCTGACCTGGGACCAGGGCGTGGAAATGGCCCGGCACCGGTCTTTCAGCATGGCCACCGGAATGCCGGTTTACTTCTGTGATCCGGCCAGCCCCTGGCAGCGCGGATCGAACGAAAACACCAACGGGCTGCTGCGTCAGTATTTCCCCAAAGGAACCGATCTCTCCGTCCACTCACCCGAAGACCTGGAACTCGTAGCCCAGAAGCTCAACGGACGCCCACGTAAAACGCTCGACTGGGACAGCCCAGCCGAGCGTTTACGTGATCTACTTCTAAGCACCTAACAACCCAAGGTGTTGCAACCACCCCTAGAATCCGCCACCTGGCAACGGGTCCATTCTGTTCACAGATCAAGAGCTATCCATCCGACTTCTACAAGCGCATCCGATCGACGACCTCGCGAACCGGAGCGTCCATGACTATCCGCCCGTGTTCGAGCAGCACCCCGCGCTCGCAAATGCGGGAAACAAGATCCAGGTCGTGGCTAACGACTACCAGCGTCTTACCCTCACCAGCCAGTTCCTTGATCTTGTCAATGCACTTCTTCTGGAACGGCTCATCGCCGACGGCCAGGATCTCATCGACGAGGAAGACCTCAGGGTCCGTATGGACCGCTACGGAGAAGGCAAGTCGAAGGTACATGCCCGAGGAATAGAACTTCACCTCCGTGTCGATGAACTGACCGATCTCTGAGAATTCGACAATCGAATCAAACTTCTCGTTGATCTCTTCCTCGGTCATCCCCAGAATGGCACCGTTCAAATAGACGTTGTCCCGGCCGCTGAGGTCATGGTGGAATCCGGCGCCAACTTCGATCAGACCGGCGACACGCCCCCGGGTACCGACACTACCGTCGTCTGGCCTCATGACACCCGAGATGTGTTTGAGCAGCGTTGACTTCCCGGAACCATTCAGGCCCAGCAGAGCCACAGCCTCTCCCTGATCGACAGTCAGGGACACATCTTTGAGGGCATCAAACTTTTCGCTAAGTTCGCCTTTGCGGCCTTTAACGAGCCAAACGAAAGCTTCCTTCATTGAGCGCGTATGGCGCAGGACGAACCTCTTGCTGATGTTGCGTACTTCAATGGCGGTGGCCACGTGTCAGAGCTCCTGAGCGAATCGGCCTTCAAGGCGGCGGAAAACGAGCTGTCCGATAAGCAGGAACAGCCCCGAGATGGCCAAACCCACGGGAATCCACAGCGAAAGCAAGTGTGGAGGAATCGCCTCTGCTCCGTCAGTCGTGGGCAGCCAAAATGCGTAGTGGAATGTCTCGACCCCCACTGTGATGGGATTGAGCTGGTAGATGTTGAAGAACGTCTGACCGAGCTTGTCCCGAACCATCAGCCACGAATACAAGACCGGCGACGCCCACGTGGCAATCATGAGCAGCATATCCACAAGATTCTCTGCATCCCGGAAGTACACATTCACGGCGCCAAAGAGCAGGCCAAGGCCCGTCGCCAGCAGTCCCACTATCAGGAACCCGGCGACTGCTGCTGCCACCTGTAGAACGCCAGGCCGCCAACCGTTGAACAGACAGGCAACCACCAGGATCACAATCTGTGGGACGAAGTGCACGCCCGAGACCCAAACTGACGCCACTGGAAAAAGCTGGCGGGGGAGATAGATCTTCTTGATCAGGCCGCCATTTCCCACGATTGAGCGGGAAGCATTGCCTAGCGCCTCTGTGAAGAAGTTGATCAGCACGATGCCTGAGAACAAGTAGATGGCATAGTTCGGCAAACCATCCGGACGTCCGGGGCTCCGTTCGAGACCAAGGAAAATGCCGAGGGCTACGTAGAAGACGATGAACTGCACACCAGGCTTAACGTAGGACCACACCAGGCCAAGGATTGATCCGCGATAGCGGACCTTCAGCTCCTTGGCGACGAGGAGTTTAAGGAGGAACCGTGACTTCAAAACGTCTTTAAGGCCTGCACCAGCCCCGGGCGTAGTTAGTTTCTGCGACGGGTCGCCTCCGTCGGTGGTTCTAGGGACCACTACTTACCCGCAGAGTCATTTGCGTCCTTCGAAGGCTCGGAGACGACCAAACCATCGGAAGACATGGCTGCAAACGTCTCTTTCCATGCCTCGGGGGACGTAAAGTTGGGGAGTTCGGCACCGTACTGCTCTGACAGTCTGTCCCAGTTGAGCAGCAGCTCCTTATGAAGCTTCAGGCTCCGCGCGATCATCTCTCGAAACTTCGCATTGTCCCGCTGATACCAGGAAGCGCCCGTTCCATCTGCTGACGACACTAGCGCGGAATCGAGCTGGGAAAGCCTCCACCACCGGGCATCCATCGCGGGTACAACGGCCTCTGGGTTCTCCAGTGCGTTGCCGCGTACCGGAACAGCCTGCCGAATAGCGCCTTTCACAGCTTTCACGACGGCCGTCCGCATATTCTGAGGCGCTACGGGCTGAATTCCGCGTTTGGGAGGGCGCACCCGGCGGACCGGCGGGAAAGCTCCCACATCCGTACTGACCTTGGCGTCCGTGAACTCAGCCCGGCGCTTACGGATTTCGGGCAGTTTTGTCTTGATGGTTTCGTGCAGATGTCCAGGTCCTTTGAGGACATCTTCAAGACCCTCGAGCCTGAGCTCTACTGCCGAGTACTGCATGGAAAGAAGGTGGCGTACGTCGACGGCGAAGCTCTCCTTCATCAGGTTTCCACCCTTTTTGTACGGTGAGTAGATCAGTGCCGCAATCCATCGGTTGCGCTGGTGGAAGTAAGCCTGCCAGTCGATAGTGTCGTCTTTTTCGGTCCAGGGCATGTGCCAAACGGCGGCGCCGGGAAGCGAAACAGTCTTGTAGCCCTGCCGCTTCGCACGGATCCCGAATTCCGCATCATCCCACTTAATAAAGACCGGAAGCGCAAGCCCAATTTCGCGAATGACCTTAGTTGGGATGAGGCACATCCACCAGCCGTTGAAATCTACGTCCACGCGTCGGTGCATCCACGGCGTGGTCCGCAGATTGCTTGCAGAAAAGTCGTGAGCTTCTTTGGTTTCCTGGTTCGGTCCCCAATAGAAACGCCACTCGTTGATGCTCTCCCCGAACGTATGGAGGACGGAACGCTCGTAAAGGTTGAACATATGCCCGCCGACGATGGTCGGAGTCCGGGTGAAGTCTGCAAACTGAACTGCTCTTAGGACTCCCTCCGTCTCGACCATCACGTCGTCATCGAGCAGGAGGCAGTAGTCACTCTCACCTTCATTGACCGTCTCGAACATGCCCCGCGCGAATCCGCCCGATCCGCCCAGGTTACCCTGCTCCACCAGCTTGAACTTTTCGCCCAGAACGGCAGCGGCCTTGTCAAAGCCTGCCTCGTCCCGCACCCGTTTGTTGCCCTGGTCAGTAATGATGAGGCGGTCCAGGACCTTCAGCAGGTCCGGCGATTCGGCGAAGGTCGTCAAATGCCTCACGCAGAAGTCTGGCCTGTTGAAGGTCGTAACGGCAATCGAAACAGTACCGGGAACAAAATCCTCCGGGGTAGGCACCGCCCACTCGGCCTTCAGCAGTGTTACGCCTTTTCCATGCGAAACGAGGTCGAACCAGTACCAGCCGCCGTCTCCAAACTGCTTAAGCGGCAGGTCGATGGTCAACAGTCCGCCTGAGACGGTGTGCAAGCTTTCCACACGGTTGGAAGTGCCACGAGGGGAGGATCGGTAAACGATGACCGTAGCCTCGTCGTCGACCTCCACGGACAGTCGCACATGTTCAACGTCCGTGTGTGCCCGCCAGTAACTTGCGGGGAACGCGTTGAAGTAGGTTCCGAAGGAAACCCGGTTAAATTCCGGAAGTCGCACCTGGCGTCGTCCCACGATGAAATCTGAACGCTGGTTAGCCGTTTGTGCGACTACTGCGCCAGCTGACGCACCGGTGCGGGAGGTGCGGGAGCGGTCGTCAATGACCCGCTGTGCCGAATTGAAGTCGACGTACAGCGGCAGCGTGTCCATGTCCCCGTCGGTCGGTAGAACAACACGGTGCACTGTTTGCCAGTCTGTCTCCACCGAAGATGCATCCCCGTCGATTTCGTTCTGCGCTATTGTGCTCACGCGTCGACTCCTCCACTTTCCAGCTTGGCTCCCCCGGTGAAATGGGGCTTGATTTTGTTGTCGTACATGGAAAGGGCCGATCCGATGGCCATGTGCATGTCCAAGTACTTGTAGGTGCCAAGACGTCCGCCGAACAGGACGTCCTTCTCCCCCTTCGCAAGATCACGGTAGGCAAGCAGCTTGGCGCGGTCTTCTGCGGTATTGATCGGGTAATACGGTTCATCGCCCTTTTCGGCAAAGCGTGAGAACTCCCGCATGATGACGGTTGCGTCCTTGGTGTAGTCACGCTCCGGGTGGAAGTGGCGGAACTCGTGGATCCGGGTGTAGGGCACGTCCTCGTCGGGGTAGTTCATAACCGAAGTTCCTTGGAAGTCCTCAATCGGCAGGACTTCTTCCTCCAGGTCAATAGTGCGCCAGGAGAGATCGCCCTCCGCATAATCGAAGTAGCGGTCAACCGGGCCGGTGTAGACCACCGGAACCTGGCCGAGCGTAGTGGCGCGTGAGAACTCGTGTCCGTCGTCGAAGAAGTCGGTTTTCAGGTGTACCTGAATGTTAGGGTGATCGGCCATGCGCTCGATCCACGCCGTGTAGCCATCCACTGGTAGGCCTTCGTACTTGTCATTGAAGTACCGATTGTCATAGGTGTAGCGGACTGGGAGGCGGGAGATGATCTCGGCGGGCAGGTTCTTCGGGTCTGTCTGCCACTGCTTGCCGGTGTAGTACTTGATGAACGCTTCGTACAACGGGCGGCCGATCAGTTGGATGCCCTTGTCATTGAGGTTCTGCGGGTCGGTTCCGGCGAGCTCGCCGGCCTGCTCCTGAATGAGCGCCTTTGCCTCGGCGGGGCCCATGGAGGACCGGAAGAACTGATTGATTGTGCCCAGGTTGATCGGCATGGGGTACACCTCGCCCTTATGGCTGGTGTAGACCTTGTGCACGTAGTTAGTGAACTGAGTGAACTCGTTCACGTAGTTCCAAACGCGCTCGTTGGAGGTGTGGAAGAGGTGCGCTCCGTAGCGGTGCACCTCGATCCCGGTCTGGGCTTCATTTTCACTGTAGGCGTTTCCACCGATATGGTGCCTGCGGTCCAGGACGGCAACCTTCAGTCCCAGCTCCTTGGCGGCGCGTTCGGCAACGGTGAGGCCGAAGAAGCCCGATCCGACGACGACGAGGTCAACGTTCACTTGTTACTCCTGTTAGGTATGGTGGCACCAACGGCACGCACCCGACGGTCAAGGTTACCGAACAATCCCGGACTACACACATCACACTCGGCCCAGTGGTTCTGTTACCAGCCCACGGCCTGGCGCAGCCTCTCTTGAAGGACACTGGACATGGACTCGGCATAGGTGCTGGTCAGGTGATTGTGGTCCATGTAGACGAGCACGTTTCCCACTACAGGTCTGCATGTTCCGTCGGGACATATCAAATCTGTCATATCGATGAGAGAAATCTCGGGCACCGAGTCGAACTGACGCCGCAGTTCAACAGGTCCGGACAGCTTCTGGTCCACGGGGACGCGGCATTCATCTGCGTCCGGACCATATGTTTCAACGCAGCTGACCATGTTGAACTCAAACCGCGGGTTGTCTCGAACGGCGGCAACCTGAACACCGGCCTCATACAGCCTCTCGGCAGCATCCGCCAGACCGGGGACGATCGGGTCATTGGGCTCTGTGGGATGCGCATCAGTTCCTACTACGAAGACGAGATCAGGATTGAGCTCCAATGCATAGTCCAAGGCCGCGGCGTTAAACGCCGCGCATTCCTGCCCCTGCCCTGCACTGGGGTCGCCAAACTTGCAGCCGCCCTTGAGGGTCGTGATAATCCGGTATCCATTGTCCTGCCCGATTCGCTTGAGCGGGTTGAGCCATTGCTGGGAATGTGAGTCGCCTAGAACAAGAATCGTCTTGTCATAGGAGGTACTTAGGGTCGTAGAACAGTCACCCAGTAGGGCGTTCGTTGGTCCATCCTTCAAGGCACTGCAGTCACTATCGAGATTTCCCCATTCCTGGGCCAGAGAACTCAACAGAGGAATAATCGGTGCGCCGGGGTCGCTCTCATCCACATAACCAGGGAGCAATACCGCGGCGCCTGGATTGTTCCGAACTGCATCGGCTGCCAGACGGTCTGCTTGGAGCTTCAGCCCGCCCTGCCAAGCCGCAACCGGCGTTGCAACCAGGGCAACGCAGATCGCAATAACAACAGCCGCCCTGCGCTTCTTCTTCTCCGCCCAGGCGAGCGATCGCAGGGGACGCTCCACAAACCGCGTCGTCAGGTACGCCAGCACGAGAGACAGAGCAATGATGGCAGTGCCACCGACCGGCCCCACGTCCTCGCGTCCGCGCCAGATCAGGTAGATGATAAGGACGGGCCAGTGCCAGAGGTAAAGGGCATAGGACATGTCTCCGAGCCGGATCAGGGGTTTCCAGGTCAAAAGCCTGTCCGCTCCGAACGGGCTTTCCGTCTGTCCCGCAAGGATTATGAGAGCGGCGGCTACGAGCGGCCAGAGTGCAACATAACCGGGGAACTGGCCCTGGACATCAAGGATGAACCCCCCGGAGAGCATGGCGGCCAGACCGATCCAGCCTGCCGCCACGCGTACGGGCTGCGGAAGCTTTAGATACGGCAGCGCCAGTACCAGCAAGGTACCGAAGGCGAATTCCCAGAGTCGGGTCCTGGTATCGAAGTAGGCGTGGACCTGGTTTGTATACGTTTCGTAAATGGAGAACGTCAGGGACGCCACAAAGACTGAGCCGAATACGAGCAGGACTGCCCTGCGGATGCGGATCTTCGCAGCTTTGGCAATGACCGCGGCCAGCGCGAAAAGCAGTGGCCAGAGGATAAAGACCTGGCCCTGAACGGACAGGGACCAGAAGTGCTGGAGCGGGCTTGCAATGCTTTGGTCAGTGGCGTAGTAATCCACCGAGTTGGCTGCGAGTGCCCAGTTTTGGAAGTAGAAGAGCGAAGACCAGGTCTGGGACAGGATTTCGGACCACCGCGAGCGGGGGACGAACAAGGCCGTAGCTGCAAGGATGCCCAGAAGGACAACTACGACGGCCGGCAGCAGGCGTTTGAACATATGCAGCCAGTAGCGGCCAAGGTCGAGGGCCCGTCCCGCCTCAAGTTTGCGCACAAACGACAGGGTGAGCAGGAAGGCAGAGATCAGCAGGAAGATGTCCACGCCGCCGGACACCCGACCAAACCAAATGTGGTAAGTCACCACCATGAGCACAGCAAGCGCCCGAAGTCCCTGGACTTCGGGCCTGAACCCCGGTTTCGGGTGGGCACGCGGCTGCTCATGCTTCCGAGTGACTAGTACTTCCTGGTGCACGCGGACCTTTCAAAGTAACTTCTAGCGGTCTCCCCCGGCGTGAGTCTACCGTTCCTCCACGGCTCGCCCCTGCAACACCACTCGCCCCGTGGCACGGAAAGTATCCACAACTGCTCTGAGTGCCGAGGTTTCCTAAGCACTCTGGCAATAGTCTGGTTTCACCTGGATGTTCCTCGTCAGGGAGGTGAACTTTTGGCGATCCACGCAGCAGCAGCGGGGCGTTTCGTGTCCCGCGGCCTCTCCTCAGCGCCCGCGACACAGGTTCTACCGATCGTGATAAATCCCACGTCTTCCATACGCAATGCGGAGCTAACCGCCCAGGTGAAGAACCTGTTGGCTCTTTCCTCCGCCCCGTTCGGGCCTTCCACCGCCCGTGTGTTCGAGCTGGCCGACAGTCAGGAGGGCCGTATCCTCATTCCGTGTGTCACCGATCGCATGGAACCCCGGATCAACCGTCCCCTCCCCGGGCTCCTCCTCGTCACACACACAGGACCTGATGCCGGACATATCGAGGAGCTAAGGCCTGGACGCTACTGGCTGGGACGCCCAGACCCGGACACCGCGCTGGAGGGCACTGGCATCCTGATCAGCGACCCCTCGCTGTCCCGCGTTCATGCCCGGCTCGAGGTGAATGCCAGGGGCGTGCAGATTTTCGACCGGGGCTCCAGCAACGGGCTGTGGGTTGACGGAAAGCGCGTAAACCACGCGTGGTTGTCCACCATGTCCCGGGTACGGGCCGGAGATACGTTATTCCGGCTGCATGTACCGGCATCGGATACAGGACAGGCGGACGGGTGGCTGGAAAACACAGGAACAGGCAGCGCCCCGCAATCAGTGGACTGTCCCGTCGAGATAGAGGGCACACCCCCGCAACGGCCGGGCACAGGGACCCTGGCAGCAGCATTTCTTCCGCTCGGGCTCGGAATCGCACTGGCAGCGGCGACCGGAATGTGTTTCCTCCTGGCCTTCTCGGGCATTGGCGCGCTCACCGCCGGTGCCGGGCTCCTCAGCTACCGACGCCGCCTTACCGCCTTCCGATGTGCCGAAGGGAAGGCAAGAGAAGCAGACCGCCGCCGGCGCCATGCCCTGCAGCCCACCCTGGGCGACCGCTGCCTGGCTGCTCTGGCAGGTTCAGCATTCGGAGAATCCATCCGATTAGAACCAGCACCGGATTCTACAAACCACACCCGGAATCCGCTCGTCGCCCTTCGGCTTGGCACCGGTTCCGTTCCGGCAGACCTGGTACTCCGAAGTCCGAGTGACACGTGGCGCCCTCCAGTGCTCGACGCGGTCCCGGTGGTCTTGGAGGCACGGGCCGGCTGCACGGTTTGCGTCTCGGGTGCCTCCAGAAACGTTCAAGGACTCGTCCGTTCCCTGCTGCTCCAGCTGGGAACCAGCGGCGCATCGGACAGACCCGCGGCCGCATTGCTCGGTGCCACAGCAGATGAGCTCACCTGTGATGCCCGGTTCATCCCCGGCATCCATCTAGTGCCGGCCAAGCACGCGAGCGCGGCGGCGGCGGCACTTGCAGATCTCGCTGCTTCGCGTCCCTGCTACCCCCTGATCGCGGTCGCACCGCCGGGCTTGTGGGACACGGCCCAGGGCATCTGGGACATTCTTCCGGAACAGACCCGCCAGCTCACCTGCCTCATCGCCTGCAGGGATCCCGACGCCCCGCCGCTCCCCCGAGATACTGATCCCGCAATCGCTCTGGTCCGGGACGGGGGAACCCTCGACCAGGACAACCAGCGGCAGCATTTTGTTCCGGACCTGCTCGGGGCCCGCAGCTTCCACCGGGCCGCGTTTCAGCTGGCAGGGGCGTCCGCCGGAACTCCGCCGGAAACTGATTCCCCGTTGTTTCCGGAACCCGCGGGGAAGGCATGGAGGGAAGACCGGCCGTTTCGCGCGGTAATCGGTTATGCCGGCGGGCACCCCGTGAGTCTGGACCTGGTCCAGGATGGACCTCACATCCTCGTTGCCGGCACCACGGGTTCCGGAAAGTCCGAACTGCTGCGTACCTTTGTTTGCTCACTTTCCTGCGAGATTCCACCGACGCGGCTGAACTTTCTCCTGATCGATTTTAAGGGCGGGTCCGGATTGGCGCCCCTGGCTGAACTTCCCCACACCGCGGGTTTCCTCACCGACCTGTCCCAGGAGAATGTTGCACGCGCGATGACCTCGCTGCGGGCTGAGCTACGGCGCCGGGAGTCCCTGCTCGCCGAAGTCCGAGCCAGTGACCTGGATGAATACAACGCGCGAGCAATTCCGGGGGCGGAGCTTCCGCGCCTCGTCGTCGTGGTTGACGAGTTCCGTATGCTGGCAGACGCGGTACCAAACGCCGTACAGGAACTGATGAAGATCGCAGCCCTCGGCCGGTCCCTGGGCCTTCATCTGGTTCTTGCCACGCAGCGGCCGCAGGGCGCCGTCACAGCCGATATTCGTGCCAACGTTTCTACTGCCATATGCCTGCGCGTTCAATCCGCCCTGGATTCCCGCGACGTTATTGGCTGTGACGACGCCGCAGCCATTTCTGCATCTTCTCCGGGAAAAGCGATCCTGCGCCTCGCCGGCGGGCCTCCCCTGACCTTCCGGGCCGCATCCACCGCGGCGAACGACCCCAACCTGCCGCTTGTGCAGACCCTCGCGGATTTCCTGTCCGCGCCCGCAAGGACGGCAGCCCCGTCCGGCCCCGGCCTGAAACGGATTGTGGAAGGCCTCAAGGCCGCCGCCGTACACGCCGGATTCCCGGAGCACGGGCAGGCGCCCGTCAAACCTCCGCTCCCCGTTGAACTGTGTTCCCGTCCTGTCCCATCCGCGGGCAGTCTTCGGATAGGGCTGGCAGACCAGCCCGCTCGCCAGGCCCAGCAGTGGCTCGACTGGGACCCTGATCAGCATTCACACCTGGCCCTGATAGGCCTGCCGCACGCCGGCCCAGCAGCCGCAGTGTCCACGCTCGCCCGGCAGCACCTGGCCAACCTGCCCGGCAGACATCTGTATGTGCTCGACGGCGACGGGTCCCTCGCCTGGGCAGCTCGCCATCCGCAGGTGGGCGCCTGCGTACCGCCCCATGACACGGCCAGGGCCTCCAGGGTCCTGTCGATGCTGGCGGATGTCCTGCTCGAACGGCTGGCGGACCAGCGAAACGCCGCCGGCATTACCGTCCTGGTCTCCGGATGGGGACGTTGGCAGGAATCGTTCCGGTCAGCTAAGCCGTCCCCCGCGGAGGATGCCCTGCTCTCCCTGGCGCGGGACGGTACTGCCGCGGACGTCTGCCTGCTCGTCTCCGGGAACCGTGAACTGACCTCTGCACGGTTCTTCCAGCTGTTGCCTAACAGGTTATGGTTCCCTGCCGGGCTTTCGCAGGACGCCCTTCTTACCTGGCCGCGCATGCCCGAGCTCAACCCGTTGCCTGGCCGCGCCTTCGTCCAGGGTCCGCTAACGCCAGGGACCGGGGAGGGTCTGATGGACGGGACGGCGGACGGGTCGGAGACCCTGGTGCAGTGCTACCAGCGCGGCTGGCCGGCCGAACCTGCACCGCTCCCGGAAGGAATTCCGCATCCGCGCCGTATAGACGGGCTGCCGCGCACTGTCCTGTTCAGTGACCTCGAAGCTGCCTCCGGGCCGTACAGCTTCCCGGTCGGCATGGGAGGAGATGAGCTCAAAACCATCGAGGCGCAGGTGCCGCCCGGATCGGTTTTTACGGTCCTGGGCCCGCCAGGTTCCGGGAAAACCACTCTCCTAAAAACCTTCGCCGCAGCAGGGCGGCTGTCCCCCGCATGCGAGGGCGCGCCAACACTTCTCCCCAGAATCTGCTGGGCCACGCCTGCGAAGGGAATCACCGGAACCAACGGCAGCATTCCTCCACCTACCGGGAACCTGGAGGGATGGCTGGTCCTGGCAGATGACGCTGACCAGCTCCCTGCGGAAGTCCATCATGTCATAGCGCAACTGCTTGCGCGGGGTGCCGGAATAGTCCTCAGCGCCGTTCCCGCCTTCAATCTCCTCGCCCGGCTCCCTGCACTCAACAGGGTCCGGTTGCCGGGCAATGGTGCGCTGCTGGCACCTGTCCGCGACTCTGACGGCGAGTTCTTTGGGGTCCGGATGGCGGTGGAAGGCAGACCGGCACCGGGGCGCGGGTACCTCCTTGCCGGCGGTTCACCCGTGGAAGTGCGGTTCGCCGTTCCCGGCTAGAAAGTCCTCGCGTCTCCGCTGGTCTGCGAGGTCCAGGCGATGACGGGTTTCGTGAACAGCAGGAGCAGCACGGCAGCGGCAGGGAGCAGTAGGACCAGCCCCACCACTATGACCCCGCCCTGCAGGGTTGGCACTGCGATCACAATCATGAACAGCTGCCAGACCAGCGCGGCAGCCCTCGTCCACCGCATGCCGCGGAAGAAGAAGTGCCCCACGACCAGCAACCAAACAGCCACCAGCACAATCAGGAAGAGACTGAAAACGGCCCCTCCCATAGAGGTTGGGGTGGAGTTGAAGAGGTTGTAGACATACCAGCCCGCGACGCCCAAAAGGGCGAGTGCCTCAAAGACCAGAACGGCTGAAATGAGTACGACGGCTCCCGGACGAGGTGCGTGGGCCGCGGAATTTTGGGGTCTTGACACACTGGCACCATACCGGACATAGTCGAGGAGCAGCGACCGGTTAGGGATCCTAGAGGACCGAGGCCACGGGCCTTTGTGACGCATCACTCATCATTTCCGGCAGATTAACAGCTTGTTAACCCTTGTTTGCGTTTCCATCGCGTGACACCCTAGTAGAGGGGATCAGGGGCCGAAACCGGCCCCTTTAGTTTGTGGTTGCTCGTGAATGTTTTCACAAACAAGCGGAGTCAACTTTTAAGAGGAGATAGTGATTAGCATGGATTGGCGGAGCCGCGCAGCATGTCTGGACAAGGATCCGGAGCTGTTCTTCCCCGTTGGGAACACCGGCCCGGCTCTTCTTCAGATTGAAGAGGCCAAGAGCGTTTGCCGCCGGTGCCCGGTCATCGATACCTGCCTCCAGTGGGCCATCGAAACCGGTCAGGACGCCGGTGTCTGGGGCGGCATGAGCGAAGATGAGCGCCGTGCGCTTAAGCGCCGTGCCGCAAGGGCTCGCCGGGCTTCCTAAGGAAGCAGGACCCCCCCCCGGAGTATTCCGACACAACAAGACTTTGGCCAGGCACCCCCGCCTGGCAGCAAGGA
>NZ_JBPPSW010000017.1:0-31908 GCF_051337705.1 Arthrobacter sp. IK3
CAAGGTCGGCGCCCCCACCACCTGGGTCCTCTCCAACCACGACGTCGTCCGCCACGTATCCCGCTTCGGCCAGGCCCCCGGGCATGCCCGGCCCGGCGACGGCCTGGGCCCGGAGGACTTCCAACCGGACCATGAGCTGGGGCTGCGCCGTGCACGGGCAGCCACTGCCCTCATGCTGGCCCTTCCCGGCGGCGTCTACCTCTACCAGGGCGAAGAACTCGGACTGCCGGACCACACCATGCTCGAACACGTCCATCGCCAGGACCCGACGTATCACCGCACCGGCGGCGAGCGCCTGGGGCGGGACGGCTGCCGCGTGCCGCTGCCCTGGCAGGCCGATGCGCCGTCGTACGGGTTCAGCAGCACCGGCAACTCCTGGCTGCCCCAGCCGGAGCAGTGGCGGGGACTCTCCCGGGACCTGCAGCAGCAGGATCCCGACTCAACCCTGAACCTCTACCGGGATGCCCTGGCCCTGCGCCGGGAACTGAACCTGGGCCACGGGTCCCTGGCCTGGTGGCCGGAACACGATGGCAAGGGCGTGGTGTCCCTGGTTAACGGGAACGTCCTGGCCGTTCTGAACATGGGCTCCGAGTCCGTGGAACTGCCGTCCGGCGAGATCCTGCTCCGCAGCATTCCGGAGGCCGGGAGCAACGGTGTCCTCGCGCCGGACGCTGCCGTGTGGATTCGGCTAGCCTGAGCCAGTGGAACGCAGCGCCCGTGGGGCAGGTATTCGTGAAGTCGCCGCCAGGGCAGGAGTCTCGGCAGCGACAGTCTCCCGGGCGCTGAGCGGCAACGGCAGGGTTTCCGAGCAGACCCGCCGAAAGGTCCGGGCCGCAGCGGAGGAACTGGGATTCGTCATCTCCTACAACGCCTCCTCGCTGGCCTCGGGCCGGAGCCGGAACATCGGAATCGTTATTCCCACGGTGGGACGCTGGTACTTCTCCCAGGTCCTGGAGGGCGCCGCGTCCGCGCTCATCGAGGCCGGCTACGACCTCACCCTGTACAACACCTCTGACGGCCCTGGCCACCGCGAGAGCGTGCTCAAGGAGATGCTCCAGCGCAAGAGGCTCGACGCCGTCATCACCGTAGCGCTGCGCCTCACCGAGGAAGAACTGGAACAGCTGCGCGAGGTGGGCAAGCCGATCGTCGCCATCGGCGGGCCGCTGCCGGAGACGCCGACGGTCCGGGTGGACGAGTTCCGCATTTCCGCACTGGCTACCCGCCACCTCATCTCGCTTGGCCATACGCGGATCGCCCACATTGGCGGCGGTGAGGAACTCGAACGCGACTTCCGGATGGGAAGCACTCGGCAGGACGGTTACCGCTCTGCCATGGCCGAAGCCGGCCTCACTCCCGAGCCGCAGTGGCTGCGCAGTTCCGAATTCAGCGTTGCCGGCGGATTCGCGGCAGCCAAGGCGCTGCTCGCCGATCCCTCAGCCGGTGTCACCGGAATCTTCTGCGCCGCCGACGAAATTGCCGTGGGTGCCATCCTGGCCGCGCGGGAGCTTGGCCTGCGGGTGCCGGAAGACCTCTCGGTCATCGGCATCGACGGCCATGAGCTGTCGGCAGTTTTTGGCCTCACCACCATTCGCCAGGACCCTGCCGGACAGGGAGCCGCCGCCGTCGGCGCCGTCCTGTCCCTTCTGCGCAAGGAGCCGGTGTCCGGCGAACTGCTGCACGGCACCTACCCCACCGAGTTCGTCGTCCGGTCCAGCACGGCAGTGCCGCCCGGATTCACGGGCAGGACCGCAACGTAACTGTGCCTCGGCGGACCGGCTGGATAGGATGACAGAGCCGGGCCTGACCGGAACGGAACGGGGGATAGAGGAACATCCATGCTGGTGTTTTTGTGGGTAGCGGAAATAGTACTTGCCCTGCTGTACTTCGGCCTCGGAGCCATGCGCCTGATCCAGCCCTATGCCAAGCTGGTCCGGGTCCTGCGGTGGCCCGCAGATTTCCCGGCCTGGGGCGTCAAGCTCATTGGCGTGGCTGAAATCCTCGGCGCGCTGGGGCTCCTGCTTCCGGCCGCCACCGACGTGGCGCCCATCCTCACCCCGATCGCCGCCTGCGCGCTGGCGCTAATGATGGCAGGCGCGGTTGCGGTGCACCTAAAGCGCAATGAACGCCAGCGGGTGGCGCTGCCCGCCATCCTGATGGCGGTGAACGTCTTCGTGGCCATTGGCCGGTTTGGTCCCTACCCGGGATGAGCCCCGCCCAGAGCCCGAAGGCCGCGGATCCGGCGGAGGCAGTCACCCGGCTTTACGGCTTGCTTCCAAGCGAGTTCACGGCCTCCAGGAATGCCGAAGCGGCCGCTGCCAGCCGAGGCGGGCATCCCGATCTCGGCAAACGGCTGAAAGCCCTGCCCAAACCGTCCGCCGCGGCTTGGCTGGCCAACATGCTCATCCGCGAAGAAGGGCCGTCCATCTCCAGTGTCCTGGCCCTCGGCGCGTCCCTGCGGGAAGCCCAGGCGGACCTGGACCGGGAAGAGATACGCCGGCTGAACTCCGAACGCCACCGCCTGCTCAGGAGCCTGGCCCGGGACGCACGGGGGCTGGCGGAAAAGCTCGGCAACCCGGTCAGCGCCGCAGTGGCCGCCGAAGTGGAGCAGACCCTCTGGGCCGCGATGACAGACCCCAACGCTGCTGCGGCGCTTGCCTCCGGGCGCCTCGTGCGGGGACTGGAAGCGAACGGCTGGGAGCCGGTGGACCTCGACGGCGCCGTCGCGGATCCGGAGTCTGCCTCACCGCTGGTGTCCGCGGGTGCCAGGAGCAGGCAACCCGGCGGTGCGGATGCCGGTAACGCGCCGGGCAAGGGAACGCCGCGCCAGCAGCAGGCAGCCCGGGCAAAGGCCCGGAAAGAAGCGCAGCAGGAGCTGGCGAACGCCAGCGAAGCCGCGAAGCAGGCTGAACAAAAACTCGCCGAAGTCCAGTCAGAGGTTGACGGCCAGGCGTCATTCCGTGACGGCCTGACCGATGAGATTGATGACCTGCGGGAACGGATCCGCGAGCTGGAGCGCGAAATCAGCGACCTCGACCGGCGGCGCGGAGCGCTTGAACGTGCACGGGACAAAGCACGGCGTGAGGCGAGAGCCGCCCGCCGGGCGGTAGAGAAAGCTGAAACGAAGCTGGACTCGCTTCGCTAGCCGGTGTCCGGCCGGGGCTTACCCCCGCAACATTCAGTTCTGGTAGGAACGCAGCTGCTCCTTCAGGGCTCCCTCCCGCAGCAGCTGAAGCCTGAGGGTGCGGGCCGTGGCCATGTGGTTCCGGGCGATACTGCGGGCCGTATCAGCGTCTTCCCGGTCGATGGCGTCCACGAGTGCTGCATGCTCTTCCAGGGCATCTTCCCACCGCTGTCCTACCGAGAGGGTCGAGTGCGGCGCGTGCACCAGGTGTGTGGAGAGCCGCTCGAGCAGGTCCTGCAGCACTGGATTGTGGGCACAGGCCCACACGGCGGAATGAAATTCAAGGTTGGTCTTGATGCGGGTCTGGTCATCGGGATCCTGCAGGCTCCGGTCCCTCTCCAACAGGGCCTCCAGCCGCATCTGGTCGGTAAAGCGGCGGGCCCTGGCAGCCTGTCCGGCAGCTTCTTCCTCCAGCAGGATCCGCATGTCATAAACCTGGATGACCTGCTGCGGATCCACTTGGGGAACCTGCAGGCCGCGTGCCACTCTTTCCAGCAGCCGTTCCTGCTGCAGGCGGGAGAGCGCCTCCCGGACCGGAGTCCGGGAGACGCCAAACCGCTCAGCGAGGTTCACCTCACGCATGGGAGTTCCGGGCGGGTGCAGCCCGGAGAGGATCTCCGATCTCAAAGTCAGGAAGATCGACTCGCCGTCCTTGCGGGAAGATGCCGGTTGGGCCACTGTGGGTTTTCCTTGCGCGAGAGCCGTCAGTAAGGGTCTACGGCAACTTTACGCGAGCGCTCCGGCCCGCCGTCCGAAGACGCATCCGGCTGCAAGGCCCGACCCGCCGGGGTAGTTCGTGCTGAACAGGCCGCCGAGCATCTCTCCCGCCGCGAAGAGCCCGGGGATGGGCGCGCCGCTATCGTCGAGGACACGTCCGTGGGTGTCTCCCTTGACGCCGCCAAAGGTGAAGGTGATGCCGCAGGTAACTCCGAAGGCGTAGAAGGGACCGGTTTCGATAGGGCTGGCCCAGTTGCTCTTCGGAGGCTGGGTGCGGGCCGCCCGGCCATCCAGGACGTTGGGGTCCAGGGGCACGGTCCGGTCGATTGAATTGTTGAACTCAGTGACGGTCTTCTCCAGCTTCTCCTCGCTGATCCCAATCCTGGCCGCCAGCCCGGCAATGGTGTCCGCTGATTCAACTGACACCCCGGGCATGTCGTACTCCTCCGTGCGCAGCATGGGACGCAGGGACGCATCGAAGATTTGGTAGGCGACGGAACCGGGCTGGCGCAGGATCTCGCGTCCGTACTTGGCATAGGTGTAGTTCCGGAAATCGGCTCCCTCGTCGAGGAATCGTTCTCCGTTCCGGTTGACGATGATGCCCAGGGGGTAGCTCTGCCGGGTCAGGCGGTTGGTGAGCTCCCGGTTCGATTCGTTCATCGGGGTGAAGGCGTCCCACTGCACGCTGTGGCAGGTGTTCCAGTCACCGCCGCGGGCAGCACCAATCTCCAGCGCCGCCGTGATCATGTCGCCGGTGTTGCAGGGGGTTCCGCGAACCTTGGCATGTTCCCAGCCGTCGCCGAGGAACTCCCGCCGCTTGTGCGGGTCGGATTCGAATCCGCCCGCAGTGAGGATCACTGATTCGGCGGTGAAGGCGCGCTCCCCCTCGGGCGTCTGTACGCGGACTCCGGTGACGGCACCGTCCCGGGTTATCAGCCCCGTAGCGGCGTGTCCGTAGCGGACATCCACGCCCAGGCCGGCTGCAACGCGTGCATGGTCCGCCATCAGCCCCTCTCCGCCGCCCACGTTGCCAACGTGCAGTCCACCCCAGAACAGGTAGCTGCCGTCGGAGCGCTGGTACGCCTGGCGTTCATACATCAGCCGATACTTGAGCCCCAGCCCCGCCAGCCAGCGCAGGGTGGACTGGGACTCAGAGATAAGGACCCTGGTGAGTTCGGGATCATTGCGCCCTTCCGTCACCTTGGCCAGGTCATGTGCGTAGTCCTCAGCGGTATACGGCGGCACTTCGGTGTCCGGGTGCCGCTCATCGTCTTCGATGAACCCCCGCAGGTCCTCAAGCCCGCCATGGACAATCCGGGTGGCGCCTGCGGTGTAGAAGCTGTTACCCCCGGACAGCTCTTCGGATCCCTTCTCCAGCAGGATGACCTTCCTGCCCCGTTCGGCGGCCGCATGGGCAGCGGTGAATCCGGCGTTCCCGCCGCCGATCACCAGGACATCCGCGTCCAGCTGAGTCTCCTGTGGCATGGCTAAACACTCTCTCTCATCGTCGGCTGAGTTATGTATACAAACTAGCCTATGAAAATACATTGGAGAAGAGTTCCGCACTCTCGAACCGAAATTCAGCCTGCCATATCAGCCAAGTCTGCATATGGCTAGGGGTCTGCGCCGTATTGCAGTGACGTGGATCACGGTATATACATGGACTTCATTGTGTACAAGCAGCATCGACCCCCAACAACCACGACGCTCTTTGGAACAGGACCCATGAAGCTAAACCTGCGCTCCGGCGCCTTCGCCCTGGTTACGGTGCTGGTCACAGTGCTGGCCCTGATCAACGCTGCGTCATCCGGCGGAACCGCCACCGCCCGCAGCAAACTGACCCTGATCGCTCCCGCCGCCCCGGGCGGAGGCTGGGACGGGTTCGCCCGCGAATCCCAGCAGGCGCTGCGGGGCAACGGAATCGTGAACAACCCGCAGGTGGTCAACGTCCCGGGTGCGGGCGGAACAATCGGCCTCAGCCAGTTTGTACAGACCCCTGGACGCGAGGATGCCCTGCTGGTCACCGGCGGCGTCATGATCGGTGCCATCGAACTGGCGGACAACCCGGAGTCCATGGCGGATGTGGTCCCCATCGCCAAACTCGCAGATGACTACGCTGCCCTGGTGGTACCGGCAGACAGCGAGTTCCAGACACTGGATGACTTCCTCGCCGCGTGGATCCAGAACCCCGGCGGCACATCGATTGGCGGCGGCTCCCTCGGATCCATCGACCACCTCCTCAGCGGACTGCTCGCCAAGGAAGTTGGCCTCGATCCGAAATTGGTGAACTACGTGGCCTACTCCGGCGGCGGTGAGGCGCTAACCTCCCTGCTCTCCCACACCACGGCAGCGGGTATGTCCGGCTACAACGAGGTAGCTGACCAGATTGAGGCCGGTTCCCTGCGGGTACTGGCAATTTCCTCCGAAGAGCGCCTGGACGGTGTGGACGTTCCCACCTTTAGGGAACAGGGGGTGGACGTAGCGATGTCCAACTGGCGCGGCGTAGTGGCAGCCCCCGGCATTTCCGACGCCGCCCGCGAGGAATTCACCGCCATTGTCACCGAAATGCGCGAAACAGACGACTGGAAAGACACCCTGGCCCGCAACAGCTGGACAGACAGCTTTGCCACCGGTGAGGAGCTCGAGGAGTTCATAGCCGGCGAAGTGGCCACTGCACGCGAGATCGTAAAGGACCTGGGACTATGAGCATCACCGGAAGCAGGCCCGATGCAGGGCGCCGGCAGGGCACGGACAATCCTCCCGCAGCGGAAGGCGGATTCCTGCGGGGCCGAAGCGAACTGCTGGTCGCCGTCGTTCTCTACGCCCTTGCAGTTTTCCTGACCGTGGGCACGGCCACCATGAACGTGCAGGGCTCGGCGACACCCGGGCCACGGTTTTTCCCGGTCCTGGTGTGCATCCTGCTGTACGCGGTGGCCACGGCGCTGACTATCTCGGTGCTGCGCAACCCGAGCGTCCCGGATACCCGCAAGCACCCTGACCACGGGAATTTCTCCGCGGACATGCTCCGTGACCTTGCCGGCCTTCCGGCGGACAGGACCCAGGCGGCACCGGCTGGTTCCTGGCGCACTTACTCAGACTGGCGGACCATCGGGCTGGTGCTCCTGGGATTAGTCACCTTCACTGCGGTCCTGAACCTCCTGGGCTGGATCCTCAGCGCAGCATTCCTCTTCTGGATCATCTGCTACGCGCTCGGCAGCAGGCGCCCGGCCTTCGACGCCGGTGTTTCACTGCTTTTCGCGTCCGCAATCCAGCTCGCTTTCAACGCCGGACTGGGGCTCAACCTGCCCTCCGGATTCCTGAGAGGACTTCTCTAGATGGATCAGCTATCCCTGCTCTTCGACGGCTTCGGAGCCGCACTGACACCCATGAACCTGTTGTGGGTACTGATTGGCGCCGTCCTGGGCACCGCCGTCGGTGTCCTTCCCGGCCTTGGCTCCGCCATGGCCGTGGCGCTGCTCCTGCCGGTTACCTTCTCCCTTGATCCCACGGCCGCGTTCATCATGTTCGCCGGCATTTACTTCGGCGGGCTGTTCGGAGATTCGACGGCCGGCATCCTGCTCAACACCCCCGGCAATTCATCCGCGATCGCTTCCACCTTCGAAGGCCACCGGATGGCCAAGAACGGCCATGCCGCCAAGGCACTGGCCACGGCCGCCATCGGAGCCTTCATCGGCGGGCTGATCGCCACCACGCTGGTAGTCTTCTTCGCCCCCACGCTGGTGAAGCTCGCCACCGTCTTTGGGCCGGCGGAGTACTTCGCCCTGGCAGTCTTCGCGTTCCTGGCCATCTCGTCAGTAGTGTCCGAGTCCGTGGTCCGTGGCCTTGCCGCACTGGGCATTGGGCTGGCGCTCGCCCTGGTGGGAATCGATGGTCCCAGCGGCACCGCCCGCTTCACGCTCGGAATGCCCCAGCTCTTCGACGGCATCTCCATCATCGTGATCACTGTGGGACTGCTCGCGCTGGGCGAGGTTTTCCACATTGCCTCCCGTATCCACCGGGATCCGGCCGCGACCCAAATCAAGACCCGCGGCCGTGCCCGCATCAATCTGGGAGACGTCCGCCGGGCGCTGCCGGCCTGGCTGCGCGGTACGGCTTTCGGTGCACCGTTTGGCCTGATTCCGGCCGGAGGTGCCGAGGTTCCCACGTTCCTGGCCTACGGTACGGAAAAGAAACTCGCTGCCCGGCGGAAGGACCCCGAGTTCGGAACCACAGGTTCCATCAAGGGCCTGGCCGCCCCAGAGGCTGCCTCGAACGCGACGGCGGGAACTGCCATGGGTGCGCTGCTCGCGCTGGGCCTGCCCACCTCCGCGACCGCCGCGATCATGCTCGCCGCCTTCCAGCAGTACGGGATGCAGCCGGGCCCGCTGCTCTTCGAACGCAGCGGGGAACTGGTCTGGGCCCTCCTTGCCTCGCTGTTCATCGGGCTGGTGATCCTGCTCATCATCAACCTGCCGTTCGCAACGGTGTGGGCCAAGCTGCTGAACATTCCACGGCACTACCTGTACGCCGGAATCACGGTGTTCTCCATGCTGGGCGTCTACGCCGTCAGTTCCTCGGTCCTTGATCTCTGGCTCCTGATCGCCATCGGCCTCGCAGGGTTCATGATGCGCCGCTTCAACATCCCCCTCGCCCCGGTGCTGATCGCTGTCATCCTTGGCCCGATGGCCGAAACCGAACTCCGCCGGGCGCTGGCCGTCTCTGAGGGGGATCTGGGCATCCTGGTGGGAAGCCCGATTACCATCACCCTCTACCTGGTACTGGCAGTCGCCCTCGCCGTCTCCGGAGTCCAGCATGTGCGGCACCGCCGCACGCGGAAGGATTCAGAACCCGCAGTGCAGGCCGTGGATGCCTGAGGCAGCTAGGCGGGGACCGGCGCCGAGAGCATCCCGAACCGGCTGCTGATCCTGGCCAGGTCGATTTCGTGGGCAATGCCAGGGAACGTGCCCGCGTAGTTCCTGAACCCGAGCACATCCAGGCGGCAGCCGGCGTCGTACAGTACGTCCACGAGGTTGCCGAAGCGCTGCCAGGCAAACGGGTCTTCGTGGGTGGTGTCCGGAACTCCGGACACCACCCAGTGGCGGTATTGGCCGGCCAGCGCCAGATAGTCCGACGCCGCAGAACGGGCCGCGCACAGGTCCCCGAAGGTGAACCAGAGCTGCCCGTCCGCTGCCCGTGCCGCCTTCAGCGCCACCGGGCCCGGAGAGAGCACTGCTGCTTCCTGCGGCTCGGGCAGCCGCAGGCCCGCCGCCGCCAGGCTCGCCGCATCCGGCTCACGGAGATGGTGTCCCGAAGCGAATCCGGCCGTTCCCCGGGGGCGGGTGGAGCGGTAGTCCAGTGTTCCGTCCAGGGCCGCCACCTGCAGCCGGGTGGTGATGAGTTCGATCCCTGCTTCAAACAGGTGGTGGAACATCGGATCCGGCAGCAGCTCGTGCGGCGCGTAGTTCGACGTCGCCACCAGCACGGTTCCGCGTTCCTCCACCTCGCGAAGCAGGCGGGTCACGAAAGCGGCGTCCGCCGGACCGTTGACGTGGAACTCGTCGAAGCAGAGCAGCCTGGCATCGCCCAGCAGGGCGTCCAGCCCGGCGGCGAAGGCAGACTGTTGGGCGAAACCCTTCTGCCCGTATCCCTCGAAGGTCCGGGCATGCAGCTCCCGGAAGAAGTCATGGAAGTGCAGGCGGCGTTTTTCGGCGAGGGGAACGGCTTCGCAGAACGCGTCCAGCAGCCAGGTTTTTCCCCGGCCGGGAGGGCCCCACAAATAGACGGACCTGCCGGGCTCGCCGGAGATGGCTGCTGCCCCGGCGCGCGCAAGCAGCGGAAGCACCGCCAGCTGGGCGGCGTCTAGCTCCAGGCCCTCCGCCCGGGCCGCCTGCCGTACCGCCGAGGAAATCGAATCAACGTGCACGGAGGTCATACACCGGTTATACAGAGTCGTATCGGCGCCTCCAAATGCTCCGCTGTGGCAAGATTTCAGCGTCGGCACAGATGGCTGCCGTTACGTGTCAGGACAGCAGGCAAGGGACAAAGTGCAGCAGTTGTGGGCAGGCCTGGATTTTTGGACTATCAGCCAGGCAACGGCCCTGGTCTCTGCGGTTTTCGGCGTGTTCATCGTGGCGCGGGCGTGCTGGGACAACACGGTGCTGCCGGCGCTGACCGACCATTGCCTTGACCTCACGGCCCGCCGCGCGGATGAACTGCGCCAGCCGGCAGAACAGCCGGACCGGTCTGCGGCGGCGCTGGGCCGACGCGTAGTCCGTACCCTGACCGACCCGCGGCTGATGATCCCCTCCTCTGACGAAGCAGCCTGGGTGCGGAAACAGGAACAGCGCAGGCACGCCCGGCCCTCCCCCGCTCAGCGCCGGCGGAGTGCTGAGGCCCTGGCAGGTCTCCTGCGCCGTCCGCACCTGGTCACCGAACAGCAGGCGCTCCTGGCCGAAGCGGCAGCCGGTCTCGCACCGGTGCTAGGCTCCGCGTCTGACTGGGACGAGCTGCGCGCAGCCTCGCGGCAGGGCTTCCGGGAAGCGGCGTCGCTGCTGCGCCCGGGCGCTGTCCGGCGTTTCCTTTCTGTCTTCCTTCCGGCGATGGGCCGTTACCTGGACTTCGTAGGACGCGGCAGCGCGTTGGGTTTGGCCGTGGGAGTCCTTGCCTCCGGCGGGCTGAGCAGGGACAGCACCCTAGTGGGCGTGCTGACCACCATCTGCGGAGTCGGCGGAGCCATTGTCTTCACCGCGACCGTCATCCGCTGCGATGCCCGTTCCTGGCCGGCACCGCGGCGGCAGGTACCGGCGCCGCTTCGCCGGATCTACCCCGAAGCCTCGTTCCTCCTGCGGCTGCTGCTCACGGTTGCTGCCGTCCTGGTGACGGTGTCAATCCTGCGCCAATAGCATCCGGCCCCTCCCCCAACAGCCGAATTACGGCCCGGAAATTCGTGCTAATTATTCGTTCCCAACGGTGGTACGTTCGGAACTCGGGCACGATCCAATCCGGCACCAAGCACGGGAGGAACCATGACTGACCATGTAGCACCCGTATCAGACTGTTCGGTCCACAACTGCGATTTCAACCACGACGGCTGCACCGCCTATGCCATCACCGTGGGCGGTTCACAGGACCACGCCAGCTGCGCCACGTTCATCGATACTTCCGCCACGGGTGGGCTTCCGAAGGTCCTTGCCACTGTTGGCGCCTGCCAGCGGGAAGAATGCCGCCACAACAACCATCTGATGTGCGACGCACACGATGTGCGGGTGGGTCCCGGCGCCGAGCTCGCTGACTGCCTCACCTACCAGCCGCGTTGACCGGCGCAGTCCGGAACACCGCATGACCGCTGTCCTCCTTGCGTGGGATCCGGTCCGGCCGGAGGCGTGGCAGCCTAACTACCGGGAGGCGGCCGCAATCGCTGCCGACGCCGGTTTCTTCCGGGCGGTCTGGGATGTCACGTCAACGGCGGGCAGGATTGAGCCAGGCTCGGATGCCTGGTTCATGGTTCCGGGCGAACGCGCCGGGCTGGCCGGCCACGGAGTGGTGGTTTCCGTTCCCTACGGCCTCGCGGACCCGCAGGGACCACCCGGGACCCGGCTCGTGGATATCGACGTCGACGTGCTGCTGCCCCCGGATGAACTCATCCTTCTGCCGGACCTTCCGGAGGAGATTGCTGCCGCCTGTCCGAAGGACGGCGGCACCGCCGTCGTTAGCCACTCAGCTGGTGAGGATCTGCGCCGGAAATGGTCCCGGCATGCTGCAGCCGAGACCCGCGACGGACTGTTCCCGGGGTCCCTGCCCCAGCAGGCCGTCCGTTGGTCCCTCACCAGCCGGTGGGAGAACGACGCCGAGGCCCGGCGAATCTGCCTTGCCCACCATGGACGGTCCTGTTCGGCCTGCGGGTTGGACCCCAAGGCGGTGTTCGGACCCGACGGCAGCGGAGTCCTGCAGGTGCATCACATTGTTCCGCCCGGCTTCCTCTCGGAGACGTACGTGATGGACCCGGTGACCGACCTGGTACCGCTGTGCCCTACCTGCCACGCTGTGTCCCACCGGGGTTTTCCCGATCCGTTCACTCCGTCTGAGCTAAGGCGGCTGCTGGCCTCCCGGCGCGTGCCCCGGCAGGATTCGGTTCTCCAGGGCAGCCTTCCGTCAGCGGACCAGCTGCGTGCCGAGGACGACGCCCGAAAACTGCTCGGCCTTCGGAGCAGGCGGAGCCCGGCAGACTAGACTCGGGTATCACCATGAGCATTCCGAACAGCAGTTCCCGTCCGGTGCGCATCGACGCCTGGCTCTGGGCTATCCGTGCCTACAAGACCCGTTCCGCGGCAACGGCCGCCTGCCGGGCGGGTCACGTGAAGCTCAACGGCAACGCGGCGAAGGCCGCTGCTCCGGTCCAGCCGGGAGACACCATCCGGGTGCGGCAGCCCGGCTTTGAACGCATCCTGGAGGTCCGCGGGCTGATCGCCAAGCGGGTGGGTGCCGAGGCGGCATCGCACTTCTTCACCGACCACACCCCCGAACGCCCGGCCGCCCCGGCGCTGGGCATTCCGCAGCGCGACCGCGGCACCGGTCGGCCAACCAAGAAGGACCGCCGGGAGCTGGAGCGGCTCCGGGGCGCACGCTAGCACCGGTCCGCGCCCGGCAGCGCCGGAACGCCCGGGCAGCGCCGGAATTCAGAGGCGCCGGGTTTCCTCCAGGCAGGAACGGCACAGACGGCGCTGTCCTGCTGCCTCCCGGCCGCAGACCTGCAGGGCCGGGCGGTTGAATTCCCAGGTCCGCTGGACAACCTGGCACCAGGCAGAGTGGAAGACGGTCCCCCGCCGGGTGACGTAGACCTGGTCCGTCTCCAGCGCGGGAGGAGCCGGTACGGACCGGGCGCGGCTGGCCAGGACCCAGCGGCTGACTGCGGCGCCGGAGGCAGGAGTCAGGACATCGTTAGCGGGCTTCGTTCGCGTGAGTGTGTTGTAAGTCCCCATGCAGGAACTCTAGGAAACCGACAGCCGGTGTCCGCGAAAGATACCCTCATTTTTTGCTCAAGTTCCAGCGCGCCGCGCACTGGAAACCGTGCAGCCGCCTTATCGTGCAGCTTCCTGATCCGCACTCCCTGCCGGATTCCAGCTTCGGGAGCTATCCTGTCGGCATGCTGAAGAGGATAGCCCGCAGGATTGCCGCGGCCGCACTGGTGCTTTTCGCCCTCACATCCGGGCTGGTGGTACTGGGCATCTATTCCCTCCTCTCCTTTGCATCCTGGGCGGTCTTCGATGCCGTGCCCCCTGCGTACACCTTCGCCCTGGCATTCATCATTCCGCCGGCCGGCATCGCCGCCCTTGCCGGCCTGGGAGTTGCCGCAGGCCGGTCCACCCGCATCCTGAGGGCCCGGCGGAACCGGCGGACCATGGCGGCCGCAGCGGCATCTTCCTGGGATCAGGCCCACAGCCGGAGGGACGCGGCGCTGGTTGCCTGGTCCCGCTACGAGACGGATGTTTCGCTGCTCATCGAGTACCCGCTCATGACCGACTACAGCGACCCGGTGATCCGGGAGGTTATCGTGGCCATGCAGGGCATCCGCGAAGCTGAGCGCGGCACGGACCCCCACAAGCTGCACGCCGCCGTCGACCGTTTCGAGGTGGCGCTGCGCACGGCAGAGAACTATGCCCGCCGCTGCGGACAGTCCCGCCTCACGGACGCAGAACGCGGAAAACTGGCAACCGCCCGGTCCGCCCTGAATCTCCTGCTCGACGGCGGCGCCTCACCAACCGAGGTCGAGGGCGCCTACCGGAGCCTGCGCCGTTCCCTGAAGGGGATTATCGACCTGCCTGCCCAGGCAGCCGCAGACTTGGATGCGCGGGCCAGGGATGCCCGGCGGCTGGGCGCGCTTCGGGTAGCCGGATAACAAAAACAGCCGAAGGTTCGTCCCGGGACGGGACAGGTCTCCCCGAAACCCCTGATGGGGAGTACGTTGTGACCCATGACGCCAGAGCCAGCACCCCGCCCCGGAAGCAAGGGTGCCACAGACGCGGCCGCCGCAGTCCCCCGGGAACAGGTCCGGCGCGAGTTCGGGCTGTACACGGCCGCTGAACTCGCCGGGCGGCTGAATTTTGGCGGCACCGAGAACGCGCGGGCGAAAAACCTCACCGGCAAGGCCCCGGTGCTGGCGCTCACGGACGGCGGGGGCGTGCTCTACCCCGGGTTCCAGTTCGACGAGAAACGGGCCCGTATCCTTCCTGCGGTCAAGGACATCATCCGGTTGGGGCGCTCGGCCGGCTGGCGGGACGAGGATTTGGTCAGCTGGTTCTTCCGCGCTAACCCGCTGCTCGACGGCAAGCGCCCGGTGGACCTCCGGGAAGACGAGGAAAGGGTCCTCCCGGCGGCGGAAAAGGACCTCGCCCGCTAGCCGCGGGGAACAGGAAGTTCAGCCGCGGTGACGAAAGCCGTCGCGGAGCCAGGGTCTATTTCGGTGAGTCCGGCGTCGACAATCAATGGACCGGCACCGCGGCCTAAGCGCAGCTCCCCGAAGCGTGCCGCCGGAACCTCGGTAGCCGCGGCATCCGGGTTGGCCGCGAACGCCGCGGCCTCCTCCGGACCGAGCTCGAGGTACCAGGCCAGGAGCGCGTGGGCGGCCTGGGCTGCTGCCTTGCCGGTGGACATTTTCAGTTCCTGGTTGAGGACAATGAGCGGGCTCCCCGGCCGGGCCGGCACGGGAGCCCCGGCGGGAAGCTGGGTCCCTGATACCTGCAGGGAGCGCAGCGCCCGCGGCATGTCTTCGTAGCGCTGCGGTTCGAACGCGGCGGCCGCTGCCTTGCCGACCACCACCGTTCCGGAGGGCGCATCCGCGGTGAGCTTCGCAAAGGGTTTGGGGCCGGCCCGGCGTACCGTCTTGGTGAAGCGTCCGGCCATCCAGTCCGCCCACTGCTCGTCGCTCTCCCTGCGGGCAAACGCCAGGACGCAGGCCACGGCGGCTGCGGCCACGGCATCGGTGTGCGCCGCCGGGTCTTCCTTGTCCACGCGCAGCAGGATGGGCTGAACCGTATCGCTGAGTTCCACTCCTCCACTCTCCCATGGGTCCCGGCGCCGTGCTGACGGGGGTTCGTTCCCGGGGGATACGATGAGCTGGTGAGTGTTGAACAAGCCCTTCTTGGCTTCACCGCCGTCGCCGTCCTTTTGACTGTCCTTCCGGGCCTGGATTCGGCCATGGTGCTGCGCTCGGCCATCAGCCAGGGTCCCCGCCATGCCGTCGCCACCGGCCTGGGCATCAACACCGGCGCGTTCGCCTGGGGCGCGGCCGCCGCCGTCGGGATCTCCGCACTGCTCACGGCATCCGAAACCGCCTACACTGCGCTGAAGCTGGCCGGTGCCGTCTACATGCTCTGGCTCGGGAGTTCCCTGCTGTGGAAGTCCTTCCGCCGCAGCCATGCCCCCGTGCCTGTGGACGGGGTCCCGGTGCCTGCCGGTGAACGGCTGTCCACCGCGTGGGCCAAGGGGCTGGGGACCAACCTGCTCAATCCCAAGGTAGGCGTCTTCTACATCGCGATGATTCCGCAGTTCATGCCTGCAGGGGTCTCGCCCCTGCTCATGGGCCTGGCCCTCGCCGGAATCCATGTGCTGCTGAGCTGCGTGTGGTTCGGGCTCATCATTTCGGCAGCGCATCTGGCCCGCAGGGCCCTGCAGGCTCCGCGGTCAGCGAAGATCACTGACCGGCTGACCGGGCTCGCCCTGCTCGGGTTTGGCACCTCCCTGGCCGTGAAGCACTAGCGGCTGCCGGCGGTAACAAATCGGCAACGCACCCCTTATGGGCTCCTGACTAGGGCAGACGCATCCATGGCGCTCCTGTTAGGTCTGTAGGGACGGAGCGAAGACGCTCCGCCCCCACACGATAAGGAGCACTGCATGAAGTACCGCCTGCTGTCCGTTTTCGCTGCCGCCGCACTCCTGGCCACCGGATGCTCTGCCCCTGCGGACGAGCCGACGCCTGCCGCGGAAGAGCCCGGTACGGAGTCCCGGCTCGCGGCGATCACCGAGCGCGGTTCGCTGAAGGTCTGCACCACCGGCGACTACCGGCCCTTCACGTACAAGGATCCGGACAGCGGGGAGTGGAGCGGGATCGACATTGCGATGGCCCGTGACCTCGCTGCCAGGCTGGAGGTGGACGTTGAGTTCGTGCAGACCACGTGGAAAGACCTGATGCCCGATTTCCTGTCCGGCTGCGACATCGGTGTGGGCGGTGTTTCAATTTCGCTGGCCCGTGCCGAGCAGGCGTTCTACACCGCTCCCGTCCTGGACGACGGCAAGACACCGATCACGCTCTGCGGCAAGGAGGAGCTTTATGACACCGTGGAGGAGATCAACAGTCCCGGTGTCCGGTCCATCACCCCGATCGGCGGAACGAACGAAATCTTCGCGGACACGAACTACCCTGACGGCGAGATCATCCGCTTCGAGGACAACAACACCATCTTCGATGAGATCGTCGCCGGCAGGGCGGACGTGATGACCACCGACGCCGCGGAGGTGAAGTGGGTGGCCAACGAATACCCCGAACTTTGCGCGGTGGACCCGGACAACCCGTTCAACTTCTCGCAAAAGGCCTACCTGCTGCCGCTCGGGGACACGGTCTTCCAGGAGTACGTCAACCAGTGGCTGAACCTTGCCGAAAATGACGGCACGTACGACGCCGCCAAGGAACCCTGGTGGGGCGAGGCCGAGGGTTAAGTCCCTGACGCACTGAAGTACTCCAGCACCGCGGGGCTCTGCCAGATCTCCGCGTACTTTGCCTGCAGGTCATAGAGCGAACCGCCATGCACGGTTTCATCCCGGTCCCCGACGGCGTCGGCCACCACGATCGGGATGAAACCGTGCTGCACCGCATCCACGGCGCTGGCACGGATGCAGCCGCTGGTGCTGGTCCCCACGATCACCACGGTGTCCACGCCCCAGGTGTGCAGCAGCGAGGCGAGGTCCGTGCCGAAGAACGCGCTGGCGTACTGCTTCACCAGCACGGTTTCCCCGTCCTGCGGCGCAACTTCCGGCATGATCCGGCCCAGCTCGCTGTCCCCGATCAGCAGCCGCAGCGCCGGGATCTTGTGGATAAAGACCCCGCCGTCCGCGCCGTCGGGCCCGTAGCTGACCCGGGTGTGCAGCACCGGGACACCGTTGGCGCGGGCCGATTCAAGGACCTGCGCGGCGGTGTCCAGGAACTGTTTCTCCGGCAGGCACAGGGGACTCTGCGGATCGAAATAGGCGCGCATCAGGTCCACGGACACCACGGCCGGGGTGTTCCCCGGCGCCAGGGTGCCGTCGAAACCGTCCGCAAACGTCATGGCATCACCACCGGGGCGGACGGAGCTTTCAGACCGGTTTCCGCTTCGGCGTTGGCCAGCAGGTCCGCCAGTTCGCCGCCGCGGTTGAACAGCGGCAGTTCTTCCGGGCGGCCCTCGCCCAGCTGCCCGCGCAGCGCAGCGGTTGCACCGGCGTCGAGCTCTCCGTCTCCGGAGCAGACCACGCCGTAGGCCCGGGCGCCCTCAGGAGTCACCAGCCCCCGTCGAACTTCCTTGCACACCAGCTCCGGGTCCCGCTGCAGTGGGTCCCCCCAACCGCCGCCGCCCCAGGTGACGAAGTGCAGGACGTCGCCCGGCGCCACGGACACATCGTGGACTTTGGAGGGCAGGACAACGGTGGAGCCGTCCGCCTTGTCGATCCATTTCCGGCCGCGGGCGCCGGGTTCCCCGCCGCGCACGCCCCAGGGGTAGGTGAGCCAGCGGTCGTCGTGGATGGCGATGGTTCCCGGTTCCAGGAAGCGGTAGGCGACGTCGACGCCGTTGCCTCCGCGGTGCAGCCCTGCGCCTCCGGTGTCCGGAATGGTTTCCCAGCGGTCGATCACCAGCGGATAGTAGGACTCCAGGTACTCGCACGGGATGTTGGTGAAGGAGGGCCAGAGCGAGTGCCCGTCCGGTCCGTCGCCGACGGGGCGTCCCGGGATTCCGCCGAAACCGATCGAGTAGAGCTGGAACCATTCCCCGCTGCGGTCCCCGGAGCTGTAGTTCCCGGAGTACATGAAGTGCGGCGAGGAGGAGAACCCGGCTCCGTTGAGCAGGTCCGGGTTGGCCTGCCCCAGCAGCCCGCCGAAGAGGTCGAAGAGCCGGCCGATGCCGTGATTGCGGCCGTTCAGGGCCGCCGGGTAGCGCGGTTTCCAGAAGGTATCCTCGGGGATTTCGACGTCCACCAGCGGATAGAAGCCGTCGTTCCAGAGGATCTGCGGGTCCGCGACGGTGATCATGTAAATGCCGAAGAACATCCGGATCAGGTTTTCGTTGATGTAGTAGTTGATCGGGCCCTGGGCCTGCGGGCTGCTGCCGGTCAGGTCGATCAGCACCTTGTCCCCGGTGCGGGTGATGGTCATCTTCAGTTCGTACGGGCCGAAGCCGCGCCCGTCGTCGTCGATGTAGTCGGTGAAGGAGAGCGGTTTGCCTTCCTCGAAGACCATTGAAAGCAGGGTCTTCATGGCGCGGTAGTTACGGTCCAGCAGGGCGTTGAGCGCGGAGGTGTAGGTATCCACTCCAAAGCGGGCGCACATTTCCTGCACCCGCCGGGAGGCGGTGCTGCAGGCTGCAACCAGCCCGTTCAGGTCTGCCCGGTTCCAGTCCGGCTTGCGGACCTGGTTCAGGATGATGCCCAGCGCCGTGTCATCCCGTTCTCCGCGCCGGTAGAGCTTGAACGGCGGGATCACCACGCCTTCCTCGAAGATGGTGCGCGCGTCGGTGGGCATGGACGCCGGTGTCTTGCCGCCGACGTCGGTCATGTGGCCGAACTGCGAGGCCCAGCCAACAATCCGGCCCTCGTAGAAGATGGGCATGACCACCAGCCAGTCATTGGCGTGGCTGATCGCCGCACCGCAGGAGTACGGGTCCGAGGTCATCAGGACGTCGCCCTCCTCGATCGTCCCGTGGAAGTTCTCCAGGAAGTCCGGAATGGAGAGGCCGAACTGGCCCACGATCATTTTGCCGCCGGGGTCCGCGATCAGCGGGAACTCGTCATGCTGCTCCCGGATCCCGGGGCTCAGGGCAGTCCGGAAGAGTGTCTCGTCCATCTCGTACCGGGCGCTGCGCAGCGCGTTTTCGATCAGGTCAAGGGTGACTACGTCCACGTCCACCGCGCGCAGCGGCTCGGTGGCGGTTTCCACTAGCTGGGCCATGGGGGCTACTCCTTCGAATCTGCGGGGCGGATGAGCAGGCTGCCGTGCGGGTGCACCGTGGCGGCGTGACCGGGCAGGACCAGCGTGGTGGAGTCCATTTCGGCAATGATGGCCGGTCCGGGCACAATGTTCCCGGCCAGCAGGCGGTTCCGGTCGTAGACCACGGCCTCAACCGTTTCTCCGTCCACGAAGAGGCTGGTCCGGGTACGTTCCGCAGCGGACGGGTCTTCTCCGCCGGATTCCAGGGTGATCGAGGCGACCTCAGGATGTGGTCCGTTGACCGTGGCCCGGACCGTGACGAGTTCGTGCTCGTTGTCCAGCAGGAAGGAGAAGAGCCGTGAGTGCTCGGCGTCGAACGCTGTCCGCAGGCCGGCGAACCCGGCACCTGCCCCTGCGGCGAAAGCCGCGTAATCCAGCGGCACCGGGATCTCGAAGCCCTGGCCGTGGTAGCGGACGTCCGCCGAGTAGCCGACGGTGAGGTCCTCTTCCCCCAGTCCCGCGGCGAGCAGTGATTCGCGGGCGGTGGCGGCGAGCTCATCGAGCAGGCCGGCCAGCTCGGAGTCGGTGAAATCGCTGAACGGGCGCACCAGGGTGCGGGCCGCTTCATCCCGCAGGCTGGTGGTCGCGTCCCCGTAAGCGGAGAGCACTCCCGGGGACGGCGGAATGATCACCGGCCAGGCACCGGTGAGCTTGCCGAGCGCGTTGGCGTGCAGCGGACCGGCGCCGCCGAAGGCAACCAGTGCAAAGTCCCTGGGATCAAACCCCTGCTGGGTGGACACCAGTTTCAACGCACCGAACATGTTCTCGTTGACGATGTGGACGATTCCTTCGGCGGCCCGCTGGACATCGTTCAGCCCAGTGGCATCGGCGATGGTTTTCACTGCTGCGGCCGCGGCCTCGGTGTCCAGGCCGATCTCGCCGCCGGCCAGCTCGGCGGGCAGGTAGCCCAGCACCACATTCGCGTCCGTCACCGTGGGTTCAGTGCCACCGCGCCCGTACGACGCCGGCCCGGGGGCGGCTCCGGCGGACTGCGGACCGACGCGCAGGGCCTGGGTCAGCGGCGGGACGTGGGCGATCGATCCGCCGCCTGCGCCCACGGTGCGCACGTCGACGGAGGTGGCACGGACGGTGAGGTCACCCACCGTGGTTTCGCGGCCGATCCGCGGCTGCAGGTTCTGCACCAGCGCTACGTCCGTGGAGGTCCCTCCCATGTCGAAGGTCAGGAAGTCGGTGTAGCCGGCCTGTTCGGCGGCCCAGGCGGCGCCGGTGACGCCGCCGGCCGGTCCGGAAAGCAGCAGGGAGACCGGGTTGTCGGCGGCAACTGCGCCGGAGACGAGTCCGCCGTCGCTGCGCAGGATGGAGAGCTGGGCGTCCATGCCGGCGCCGGTGAGCTGCTCATCCAGGCTGCGGACGTACCCGGAGACCTGGCCCTGCACGTAGGCGTTGGCAACGGTGGTGATGGCGCGTTCGTATTCGCGCAGCTCCGGCAGCACCACGGAGGACCTGGAGACCGGAATGCCGGGCAGTTCCTCTGCTGCTATCCCGGCAATGCGTGCTTCGTGCTCGCCGTTGGCGTAGGCATTGATCAGGCAGATGCTCAGGGCTTCAACGCCATTGTTCCGCAGTTTGGCGAGCTGGCGGCGCACGTCGTCTTCATCCAGTTCCGTCAGCACCTCCCCCGTAGTTGAGACGCGTTCGGTTACCTCGACGGTGTCCTCGAGGTCTGCCAGCGGCTCCGGCTTGGGCCAGATAATCCAGCCGGCCAGACCGCCGGGAACGAAGGACCGGGCAATCTGCAGCACCTGCCGGAAACCCCGGGTGGTTACCAGGCCAACCCGGGCGCCCTTCTGCTCCAGGATCGCGTTGGTGGCAACTGTGGTTCCGTGCAGTACGTCCTTGACCTCGGAGGGATCAACACCGGCTGCCGCGCAGACCTGCTGGATCCCGTAGAGGACCCCCACGGACTGGTCCTGTGGGGTGGAGGACGTCTTGTAACGGTGGGTCTGGCCGGTGTCTTCATTCACCAGCAGTATGTCCGTGAATGTGCCGCCCACATCCACGCCTAGCCGAAACGCCATCAGTTCTCCTTGGGGATGGTGCCGCGTCTCTCCGAGGGGAGATACGGCGGAGGGAATCCGAGCCGGGCAGTGCCCGAGTGTTAGGTGGGTCACATTCGTGGGATCAGGCTAGGTGCGCACACGGGTGCTGTCAAGGGATTGCATACAACTGCTCTCATCGCTTTGAGCACGTCCTTGACATGCCCGGATGAGACTGCCAAGTTGTATGCAGATTGCCCATTTGCTCAGCGACGAAGGAGTACTCCATGGCAACAGAGACGCAGCCCGGGGGTCCGCTGGCGGGCCTTCGCGTCGTCGAAATGGGACAGCTGCTGGCGGGCCCTTTCTGCGGCCAGCTGCTCGGCGACCTGGGCGCGGACGTAGTGAAAATCGAAGATCCGGAACGCGGGGATCCGATGCGGCAATGGGGCCGCCAGCTGCCGCAGGGCGTTTCGCTGTGGTTTTCCGTGGTGGGCCGCAACAAACGTTCGGTGACGCTGAACCTTCGGGAAAAGGAAGGCCAGGACCTCGCGCGGAAGCTGATTTCAGAAGCCGACGTGGTCATCGAGAACTTCCGGCCCGGCACCATGGAACGCTGGGGAATGGGGTTCGAGGACCTGCGGCGGGAGAACCCAGGCCTGATTATGGTCCGGGTGTCCGGCTTCGGGCAGGACGGGCCCTACTCCCAGCGTGCCGGCTACGGCGCGATTGGCGAGGCCATGGGCGGGCTGCGGTACGTGGTGGGCGACCCCTCAACGCCCCCGTCCCGGGTAGGCATCTCCATCGGCGACACGCTCGCTGCCATGTTTGCCACCATCGGTGCGCTGGCTGCCCTGCAGGAGCGGAACTCCTCCGGCCAGGGGCAGATCGTGGATTCGGCCATTTACGAGGCAGTCCTGGGAGTGATGGAATCCCTGGTTCCCGAGTGGCAGGTCACCGGCTACCAGCGCGAACGCACCGGTGCGGTCTTGCCCAACGTGGCCCCGAGCAATGTCTACCCCACCCGGGACGGACAGTGGCTGCTGATCGCCGCCAACCAGGACACCGTGTTTTCCCGCCTCGCCAAGGCCATGGGCGTTCCCGACCTGGCCGATGACCCCAGGTATGCAACGCACGGCGCCCGTGGTGAACGGCAGAGCGAACTCGATGACCTCATCGCCGGATTCACCTCGGGCCTCGATGCAGCGGACCTGGAGCCGCTGCTCGAAGAACACGGAGTGCCGTCCGGACGGATCTTCCGGCCCGTGGACATGTTTTCCGATCCGCAGTTCTCCGCCCGTGGCTCCATCACCAACGTGGAGCACCCGTCGCTTGGCCCCGTGTCCATGCAGAACGTGTTTCCGCGGCTGAGCCGCACCCGCGGCACCGTCCGCTGGCCCGGCCCGGAGCTGGGAGCCCACACGGAAGAAGTGCTTGCCGGCATCGGCGTCAGCGGGGACCGGCTGCAGGACCTCCGTGCCAGGGGTGTGGCGTGAGCCTGCCGGGACTCCCTGAAGCTGTCAGGCTGGTGGAGGTTGGGCTCCGGGACGGGCTGCAGTCGGTCCCGGAGGCTCTGCCTACCGCAGCAAAGGTTGAGCTGGTGCAGCTGCTCATCGACGCCGGGGTCCGGGAGATCGAGGCGGTCTCCTTCGCCCATCCGAAGGTGCTGCCGCAGCTCGCCGATGCCGCTGAGGTCATGGCGGCGGTTCCCCGGGTTCCTGGCATCCGCTACCGTGGTCTGGCCCCGAATTACCGGGGCGCCGAGCGCGCAGTGGACTGCGGACTGGATGAACTGGTGGTGGTTGTTTCGGCTGACGAGGAGGTCAGCCTGCGCAACCAGCGCCTTTCGGTGGACGAGGCGTTGGAAGGATTGAGGCGCATCGGGGAACTGACCCGGGCCTCAGGCCTGCGCCTGGTCACTGCCGTCGCCTGCTCCTTTTTCGCACCGGCACGCGGGCCGGTGCCCCGTGAGGAACGCCTGCGGGTAGTGGACGCCGCGGCGTCCGCCGGATCTGCCGGGATCTATTTGGCCGGCACCTCCGGCCAGGAGGGCCCGGGCGAGTTCTATGACGGAATCCGGGAAGTCCGGGAGCTGTATCCGGGTTTGGAAGTGGGCGTCCACCTGCATAACCGCAATGGCTTTGCCCCGGCGAACGCGCTGGCGGCGCTGCAGGCCGGAATTGACTGGATTGAAGGTTCCTTTGCGGGGCTGGGCGGGGACCTGTGGTTCCCGGGTGACCCGTCGGTACTGGGCAACGCACCTTTCGAGGACCTGGTCCACCTCTGCGACAGCCTGGGCATCCACACCGGGGTGGACCTTGAACGCTACCTGCTGGCAGCCAACCGCATCGTGGAGCTCACCGGCCGCGCATCGGCGTCGTTCGTTTCCCGCGGCGGCACGCGTACCCAGCTGGCCGGGGCCCGCTGGCCGGAACCCGCCTCCGGCAAGGGATAACGTAGACCGCATGGACCACTCCCCCGCCGCTGAGCCAGCCGATGACAGCCCTTACGCCAGGCTGCGCGCCCTCATTGCCTCCGGAGACGTGGCGCCGGGCTCGTGGCTCCGCGAAGCTGCACTGGCCGAGCGGCTCGGGGTGTCCCGGACCCCGGTCCGCGAGGCACTGAACCGGCTCGCAGCCGAGGGCATCGTGGAGATCAGCAAGAACAAGGGTGCCCAGGTGGTGTCCTTCACCCCTGAGGATGTTGCGGGCCTGTATGACGTGCGGGCCGGCTTTGAACCGCACGCCGCCCTGCTCGCCGTCCCCCGGCTCTCGGATGACGACGTCGACCGACTGGAAGAACTGAACGCGGCGATGGAGGCTGCCGCTGCGGAGGGCGACCTGCGGACCCTGGGCACACTGAACAGTGAATTCCACGGCCTGTTCGTGGAACGCTGCGGCAACCGGCACTTCGAGGTGGCACTGCAGACGCTGATGCGTCCGGCGGTGGTGGCACATACCTTCGGAAAATACAGTCCCGAAGCGCTGCGCCGCAGCATGCTCCACCACGCGGAGCTCGTGGCTGCTGCCCGGGCGCGCGACGGCGAGTGGGCAGAGGCCGTGATGCGGACCCATATCCTGGCGGCCCGCAACGCCGCGGGGGCCCGCCCGGCGGCCGGGTAGCGTCCGGAACGAGCGCGGAAACGACGGTTAAAGACAGGTGCCGGCCCGGAGCCGGTGATTCCACCCCCATGGAAATCACCGGCTTCGGCCCGGCGCTTGAGTCTGTGCGTTGTTCCTTCATGAGAATAGCGAACATTGCTCTTGGCCTACGCCGCTTTAGGACACAAATAGATATCAAACAGGTCAGCTGGCCGGTTTTGTTGGGCTGACACAGGAAAACCCCTCCTGATCGGAAATGACCAGGAGGGGTTTCGTGGAGCCCCCTGCCGGATTCGAACCGGCGACCCCCTGTTTACAAGACAGGTGCTCTGGCCAACTGAGCTAAGGAGGCGCGGGCCGTTGCCGGCCCCGCGGCGTCGTACGTGCAGTACAACAGCGCTAGACAAGGTTAGCCCAGCATGCCCGCCGGAACGAAACCAGCAGCGGTTCCGCTCCGGCGGGCAGCCGGACCCAGCGGAACTAGGAGGAAGCCTCGGCCTTGTTGGCATCGATGGCGCTCTGGACCGTATCCACGAAGGAGTTCAGGTCCGCCTCGGCACCGTTGACGTAAACGGTCGGGGTTCCGGCAACGCCGGCTTCGCGTGCGAGGGCGTCGGAGTACTTCACGTACGTGCGGAAACCGTCATTCTGGATGCAGTCCGCGGCGTCGGAGGCACCAACGGACTCGGCCATGTCTGCGAGCGCGGCGTTGTTGATTTCACCGGAGGCGTGCTGGGCGAAGATCGCCTTCATGAAGTCCCAGTAGGACTCGGGGTTGGTGTCAGCGACGCAGGCGGCAGCGTTCGCGCCGCGGGAGGAGTAGTTGGTCGGAGAGCCACTGTCCAGGAATGCCACCGTGCGGTATTCGAGGGTGACATCACCGGCGTCGAGCCAGGTCTTGACCTGGTCCGAGTAGGTTGAGGAGAAATCAGCGCAGTGGACACAGTTGATGTCCACGTATTCAACGATCTGAACCGGTTCTCCGGGTACCGCGGCTTCCACTCCTGCCGGAACGGTATCGCCGGCCTCATTCGTGGTGGTCGCCTCCGGGAGGTTGTTCACGTCAACCTCACCGGTGTCCGCCGGTTCCAGTGATGTGGTGGAGGTCAGCGTGAACCCGCCGTTGACGTTGCCGGTGGCAGGAGCCGGTCCGGCGTCGGGGATCCCGCCGCGGACACTGTTGACGACAATCACAGCGACGATCACGATCACGGCGACGATTCCAGCGACGATGCCCCAGCGGGTCAACAGCTTGTTGCGGCGCTCTTTCTTCAGCTGTGCCTCACGCAGGGCCCGTGCCTTTTCGCGGGCCGCGGCCTGGCGCTCAGCCTTGGTGACCTTGGGATTCCGGTCGGTCATAGTTCCTTCTGTCTCTCAAACGGCCACCATTGGGCGGCATCAGGTACACGGTCTTCAGGGACAACGATAATCCCTGCACCTCACCGTCAACGCCCGGGGTGGGTACAAAGGTTCCCCTGTTGGATAGAGTGGCGAACAAAGAAGTCAACTGAGGAGTGCAAAAAGTGAACGCTGTTGCCGCTGAATCGAAAACTGAGATTTCAACGGACGGGTACGGCGATTACGACTTCATAGTGGTCTCCAACCGCCTGCCCGTGGACCGGGTGGCGGACAACGGATCAGAGGGCGGAGACAAGTGGCGCCGCTCCCCCGGCGGCCTGGTGACGGCGCTTGCGCCGGTCATGGCAAAGGCCGACGGCGCGTGGGTGGGCTGGCACGGCGCCCCGGACGAAACACTTGAACCGTTTGACCATGACAACATGCACCTGCGGCCCGTGCCGCTGAGCGCCTCCGAGGTAGAGCTTTATTACGAGGGTTTCTCCAACGCCACGCTCTGGCCGCTCTACCACGACGTCATTGCGCCGCCGGAGTTCCACCGAACCTGGTGGGATTCCTACCGCACCGTCAACCGCCGCTTCGCTGAAGCCGCTGCCGAAGTCGCCGCCGAGGGCGCTACGGTCTGGGTGCAGGACTACCAGCTGCAGCTGGTGCCGCAGATGCTCCGCAAGGCACGCCCGGACCTGAAGATCGGCTTCTTCAACCACATCCCCTTCCCGCCGCTGGAGATTTTCGCCCAGCTGCCGTGGCGCCGGGACATCATCGCCGGCCTGCTGGGCGCAGACCTGATCGGGTTCCAGCGCCCCAGCGACACCGCGAACTTCCTGCGCTGCGTCCGCCGCTTCGCCGGCCATTCGGTTCGCCAGCAGCAGGTCCACATCACCGATGAGGAAGGCAACACCTATGTCTCCCGGGCCGAGGCCTTCCCGATCTCCATCGATGTGGACCAGATCACCGAACTGGCCCACCGCGAGGACATCATCGAGCGGTCCAAGCAGATCCGGCGTGAACTCGGGAACCCGAAGGTCATTCTGCTCGGCGTCGACCGCCTCGACTACACCAAGGGCATCAGCCACCGGCTGAAGGCCTACGGCGAACTCCTGGAGGACGGCCGAATTAGCGTCGAGGACGCCGCCCTGATCCAGGTGGCCAGCCCCAGCCGCGAACGCGTGGAGCAGTACCGGCTGCTGCGCGAAGAGGTCGAGGGCACGGTCGGCCGCATCAACGGCACTTACGACACCATGTCCAACACCGCCATCCGCTACCTGCACCACTCTTATCCGGTGGAGGAAATGGTGGCCCTCTACCTGGCCTCGGACGTCATGCTGGTCACGGCCCTGCGGGACGGCATGAACCTCGTGGCCAAGGAGTATGTCGCCGCGCGGACGGAGAACACCGGAGCCCTGGTGCTCAGCGAGTTCGCCGGGGCCGCGGACCAGCTCCGCCAGGCAGTGCTGGTGAACCCCCATGACATCGACCGGCTGAAGGATGCGATCGTTTCCGCGATCCAGATGCAGCCGCGTGAAGCCCAGCGCCGCATGCGCCTGATGCGCCGGCAGGTCCTGCAGAACGACGTCGAGCGCTGGTCGCAGAACTTCCTCAACGCCCTGCGCCTGGAAGGTGAAGCCCAGTGATACCCATGGAATTGCGTTCTGCCCTGGCCACCCTCGCCGCCACCGACTGCCTGCTGGTCGCCGTCGACTTCGACGGCACCCTGGCCCCGCTGGTGGAACGGGCCGAGGACGCTCGCCCGCTCCCTGCCGCGGCTGCGGCACTGCGGTCCCTGGCCGGCGTGCCCCACACCGCGACGGCGCTGATTTCCGGGCGCGCCCTGGACAGCCTGCGGGCAGTGGCCGGCCCCGAGCCGGAAACCCTGCTGGTCGGCAGCCACGGCGCCGAGACCTGGACCGGCCCCAACGCCGCGCCGCTGCAGCTCACCCCGGAGCAGGCTGACCTGCTGGCCCGGGCCCGCGCCGCCGTCGCTGAGGTGGCCCGGTCATGGGACGGCTGCAGGCTCGAAGACAAGCCGGCGGGCGTGGTCCTGCATACACGCAGCGCCTCCGACGACGACGCCGCTGCCGCGGTGGACGCAGCCCGCGCCCGGCTCCAGGAGCTGGACGGCGTGCAGGTCACGGATGGCAAGCGTGTCCTGGAAGCTTCCGTGGTCCACGCGAACAAGGGAGAGGGCATCGAGGCGCTGCGCGAGCTGACCGGCGCTACCGGAGTGCTGTTTGCCGGCGACGACGTCACCGACGAGCGGGGGTTCGCCGTGCTCAAGGACGGGGACGTCGGAATCAAGGTAGGCCCGGGGGAAACCACGGCGCAGTTCCGGGTTGGGTCACCGGAGGGGTTTGCCGCCGTCCTGGAGCATTTGCACGGGCTGCGCCTCGCCGCCGTCGGGAATTAACCTCCCGGCTACCCGTTTTGCTTCTGTCCGCTTGACGGACATGGCATACTTGCCACCAGTGAACGCTTCCGTGGCGTCCGTCACTGTTTCACTGCTGTTTCACAACTGAACATCCACCCATTCACAACGGATCGTCGGGCACGTACCTGCCCGTGAAGGGAAAAATCATGGCAACGGTAACGTTTGACCAAGCTACGCGGCTGTACCCGGGCACCGAGCGCCCCGCAGTCGATAACCTCAGCCTCGAAATCGCCGACGGCGAGTTCCTGGTGCTCGTTGGCCCCTCGGGCTGCGGCAAGTCCACCTCGCTGCGAATGCTCGCCGGGCTGGAAGACGTGAACTCCGGGCGCATCCTCATTGGTGACCGTGACGTCACCGATGTTCCGCCCAAGGACCGCGACATTGCCATGGTGTTCCAGAACTACGCCCTGTACCCGCACATGTCCGTGGCGGACAACATGGGCTTTGCCCTGAAGATCGCCGGCGTTCCGAAGGAGGAGCGCCTGGAGCGCGTCCGCGAGGCAGCCAAGCTCCTCGACCTCGAGGACTACCTGGACCGCAAGCCCAAGGCCCTCTCCGGCGGCCAGCGCCAGCGCGTGGCCATGGGCCGCGCAATCGTGCGGAACCCGCAGGTCTTCCTGATGGACGAGCCGCTCTCCAACCTCGATGCCAAGCTGCGTGTGCAGACCCGCACCCAGATTGCTTCGCTGACCCGCCGCCTGGGCGTCACCACCGTCTACGTCACGCACGACCAGGTTGAGGCCATGACCATGGGCGACCGCGTCGCCGTACTGAAGGATGGCGTGCTCCAGCAGGTGGACACCCCCCGGAACCTCTATGACAAGCCGATGAACGTCTTCGTCGCCGGCTTCATGGGCTCCCCGGCAATGAACCTGCTGGAACTGCCGGTCACAGAAGGTGGCGTGACGTTTGGCGGCACGGTGTACCCCGTCCCCCGCAGCATCCTCGACGCCGCGGCCGGCAACACCGTCACCTTCGGTGTCCGCCCGGAAGACATGGACGTGGCGCCGGACGGCGAAGGCCTGAAGGTTGAAGTGGACGTAGTCGAGGAACTCGGCGCAGATGCGTTCGTCTACGGGCACACGTTCCTTGACGGCCAGGAGCACGAGATCACGGCCCGCGTGGACGCCCGCAGGCCTCCGGCCAAGGGTGACACGCTGTACGTAACGCCGAAGGCCGGCCATGTTCACCTCTTTGACACCAGCACCGGCAAGCGACTTGCTGACGAAGCGTAGCCTTTAGCAACACTGTGCGCGTGCGGTGGCCTATCCCCTGATCTAGACTTCAGGAGAAGGCCACCGCACTGGTTTAACCCCCATCCCAGCGCCGATAGAAGGCATCAACGCCCATGACAGAAGCACCACGCGCCAACTGGCGTGATGAACCAACCAATTGGGAGCAGCCCGGCAAGCTCCCCCGCAGCCACGCCGAGGCGACGCAGGAACCGCTCGGTTCGCTGAACATCACCGCCGCTTCCATGGATCCGGCACTCCTGGACCTGCCCTGGTCCATCCCGCTGGAGGACTGGCCCAAAGAGAACCTCGCCGCCCTGCCGCGCGGTATCTCCCGGCACGTTGTCCGTTTTGCCCGCATGGGCGACTCACTCATTGCCATCAAGGAAACCAGCGAGCACGTGGCCCGGCAGGAATACCACATGCTGCGCAAACTGCGGAGGCTGAACGTCCCCAGCGTGGCTCCGGTGGCGGTCATTACCGGCCGCCAGGACCCGGAGGGCAATGAGCTGGCACCGGTGCTGGTGACGCGCCACCTGCGCTTCTCCCTGCCCTACCGAGCCGTGTTTTCCCAGACCCTGCGCGAAGTCACGCTGACCCGTCTGATCGACGCGCAGGCCCTGCTGCTGGTGCGGCTGCACCTGGCGGGCTTCTACTGGGGCGATGTCTCGCTCTCGAACACCTTGTTCCGCCGTGACGCCGGCGCCTTCGCCGCATACCTGGTGGACGCCGAAACGGGTGAGCTGTACCCCGAGCTCTCCCGCGGCCAGCGCGAATATGACCTGGAGATTGCCCGCGTGAACATTGCCGGGGAATTGATGGACCTCGCCGAGGGCGGCCTGGTGGAGGAGAGCATCGATCCCCTGGCGACCAGCGAACGCATCATGGACAGCTACCGGAACCTCTGGGCGGAACTCACCGAGCAGGAATCCTTCGAACTCGGTGAACGCTGGCGCGTCAACGCCCGGATCCGCCGCCTCAACGAGCTGGGGTTCGACGTCGACGAACTCACCATCCGCACCACGCCGGACGGCTCGCAGGTGCAGCTCCAGCCCAAGGTGGTGGACGCCGGGCACCACCAGCGGCGGCTGCTGCGGCTCACCGGACTGGATGCGCAGGAGAACCAGGCCCGGCGGCTGCTGAATGACCTTGACTCTTACCGAGCGGACAACAACCCCGAGCTGGACGAGGAACTGAGCGCCCACCTGTGGGTTACCCATGTCTTCGAGCCGATCGTCAAGGCCGTGCCGCGGGAGCTTGGCAGCAAGCTGGAGCAGGCAGAACTGGTGCATGAGGTTCTGGAGCACCGGTGGTACATGTCCGAGCAGGAGAACCGCAACGTACCCATGGCAGAAGCCGTACAGTCCTACCTGGACAACGAGCTGCGCCACCGCCGGGATGAGGCCGCCATCCTGCTCAACCCGGACACCACCACCATGCGCATCCTCGAGAGCGGAGCGTCACCGGGCTAGCTGCGCAGCCAGGACAGACGGAAAGGCCGGGACCCTGGGGTCCCGGCCTTTCCGTTTATGGTTCGGCTAGAGCGACTGCTGGAGGCTGTCGACGCCGCACTCGTAGATTTCGCCGTCCACGAAGTGGGTGCCCGGTCCGAGGTCTTCACAGACCTCGAAGAGCGTACCTACCTGGTCCACTGCGAAGACGAAGATCGCAATGGTGGCGATGAGTGTCAGGATAAAGACGACGCCGCCGATGATAATGCCGGCAAGCGCCGGCCCATTGCTCATCTTGGCCTTGCGCGACTGCACGAGTCCCACAATGCTGAGGATCACGCCCACCAGGGACGCGAACGGGATGAAGAACAGGCAGGACAGGATCAGGCCTACGATGCCCATGGTCTTGCCCGGCTGCTGCGCGGGCGCCTGGTAGTTCCCGGGGTACCCGTAGGGTGCCGGCGGAACACCGTAGCCCGTGCCGTAGGTCGGCTGCTGACCGGGCGCCTGCTGGCCGTACGGCGGCTGAGGCTGGCCGTGCGGCGGCTGCTGAGGCTGGCTGTGCTGGTTCGGCTGGGCCCACGCCCCCGGAGCGGTCTCCGGAGCAGACGGGCGGTTTTCCGTGGCGGAGGCCGCCGGGGCATCCGGGGAGGACGCGCCACCACCGGCGGACTCGTAGCTGCCGTAAAGCGGCTGCGTCGGAGCCCCGTCCCCGGGGGTGTTCTCCGGAGCATCCGGGGCGGCGTCCCCGGATGGCTTGGCCCAGGGCTGTTCCTGCGGTTCCCCGGCAGGACCGCCCGGGACGTCGTTGCGGTTCTCTGACATGCTTCTCCCGAAAAAGTGACTGATGGTGTTTTGGGGTTCGAATGCCAGCCTATCGTGTTGCGCCGCCTGAACCATCGGCAAGTTTTTGGGTCTGACCTGCAGCGATGGGCTGTGCGACTTCTCACGTGCGCAGCTCGGCACAATCGGGCACGCAGCCGCGTTTAAGTAGGCGTATTCAGACCATACGAGATTAGAGGGATGATTCTTTTCATGGACAACGCTCCCGGCGTACCTGTCACGCGAAACGGAGAACTCCGCCTGGTCCCGGTCCATGAAGCCAACAGTGACCGGGAACGGCAATGGTGGCGGTCCTCAGTGATCTACCAGATCTACCCCCGCTCCTTCCGCGACCTCCGCGGCGACGGCATCGGCGACCTGCCCGGCATCACCG
>NZ_JBPPSW010000018.1:0-23336 GCF_051337705.1 Arthrobacter sp. IK3
CCGGCGTTTGTCCTTTGCCTGGCGGTGCCGGACGGGGATCAGGTCCGGGAACCGTGATTCCCGCAGCCGTCGGGCACGGCGTCCGAATCCGGCAGCGGTCCTTCCCTCGGCTGCCTCGAGCAGATCGCGCTCGAACGCGCCCCGGACGGTGAGCCCGGCTCCGGGCGCGGGATCACCGGGGCCGTCCCCGTCAGCCTGCTCGTTCGATCCGTGGTCGCTGGAAGGCCCGGACTGCGGGCCCTGACTGTCGAGACCGAGGTCCAGCTGTCCGGGTTCCCCGTTATCCGGTGCGCCGGGGCCTGCTGCTGGTGGGGCTGCGCGGCCGGGGGCGGTGCCGGTGGCTGGTTCTTCGAGGGTGTCGGTGGGGAGGTTGTGGGTTTCGTCCAGGATGATGCGGGCGTGCTGGAGGGCGATTTTCCCTTCGGCCAGACGGGCGAGAGTCTGTGGTGCGTCGGTGCAGAGCCGGGTGGATTCGCTGATGAGCTGCACGGCGGTCATGTGGGGGATGTTCAGGGCGGTGGAGGCTTCGGCTGCTGCGAGGCTCATGGCCAGGGCTGGTTCTTCGCGTCCGGATGCCTCGGTGATGTCCCTGGCGAAGAGTACTTCCAGGCGGGCGGCTACGCGGGCCTGCTGGGCCTGGGCCCAGGAGATGAGTATGCCCAGGCGCTGCAGCGTGGACACGGTTTCGTCGTAGCCGAGGGTTTCGGGTCCGCGGAGGGATAGCTGCCCGGTGAATCCTTCAGGCAGCGGATCGGGATCGGTTGTGTCTGTCGGCCCGGGCTCGGCATGGAAGACAGCCACCGTGGGGAACGCAGCGCCGCGGTGCGGCTTTGGTGAGTCCCTTCCATCATGGCCGCCCGAGCCACCCGGGCCTCCGGGGGCGCCGGGGCTGCCGGAACTGCCGGGGCTGCCGGCGTCGCCCAAGCTGCCTGGACGGGCGGGGCCTCCAGGGCTACCCGAACCGCCCTGACCGGCCGAGCCACCCGGGCCTCCGGTACCATCCGAGCGCACGGGACTGGGCGGGGAAAAGGAACCGGCAGAACCTCGTCGTGGTCCCGTACCCGGAGCACCGTCCTGCTCCCGGTCAGCTGACCGGGAAAACGGGGTGCCCGAGGAACGGTTCATACCCCAAGGCTCTCAGCTGCCACTGACATTCCGAGGGCAAAATCGGCCCTTTTCAGACCACCGGATTACCGGTAAATTACTCGCTTTTCGTCTGCACCAAGGCTAGGTCTACGGGCACCCAACGAAAATAGCAGCCGATCACTTAAGGCTAGGTTGTGCGGGTCTCGGTGAGCTGCATCGGGGGCGCATCGGCGCAGCAATCGGACGTCTCACGGGCGTTGCGGCCAGCCTTTCAACCCGCACTGCTTCAAGCAGCTCGATCAGCGCCACGGAAGCTACCCCAAGCCCCGCCGAACCGGGCCAAACCGCAGAACCGGGCTTCGCCGTCGGGCATCACGCACGCAACCGCCAACCCCGGCAACGCGCCCGTCGACGCGACCACCGGAATCGTGTCCGTCGCCGAGTACCCGGCACCATTGAGGCCAGCACCGGCAACGGCCAGTGACGCCGACCCCCACCGGCGGTTACGCCATCAGGTCGACGATGCCCTTAGCCATGGCCGTACCGGCTCCGAGGAAGGCGATCACGATGACTGCGAAGCGCACGTGGTCGTCACGGATGTGCTTCTGCAGCACCTCTCCCGCATAGATGCCGCCAATGATCATGACACCGATCAACACCCAGGCAAGGACACTGAACGGAGGCATCTGCCCTGGATCCATCGAGAGCTTTACGCTGAGCGTCACGATGGCGATGGTGACGAAAAACGGCTGAAGGGTCGCTGCAAACGGGCGTTGCGGCCACCGGGCCATCACGGCGTAGGCACTGACGGCCGGACCGCCAACACCGGCGACAGCGTTGGTCACTCCGGAGGCGAAACCGGCGACCGCCTTGGCCGGGTTCCCGGTCACGACGACTGAGTTCCGGGCCAGGATCAGGGAAGCGCCCAGGGCGACGAGAACGATCGCACCCACAATCACGGCCATCGGAGCTGCCGGCAAGTACACGGCAGCGATCGATGCGGGAATGCTTCCGATCACGGCGGGAAGTGTCAGCCACCGATACATGCTCCAGTCCACGTCCTTCCAGACGCGGAACATAATCAGGAGCGAGGAAACCAGCCCGCACACATTCACCATCAGCACTCCGGCATGGGCGCCGAGGATAATCACCAGGAACGGCGAAATCAGCAGCGCAAACCCCAGACCGGCGATCCGCTGGGCCAGCGCCCCGACAAAGATCGAAGCCAGCACAACAATCAACAGTCCCGTAGTCACCCGAACACACTACGCTGGGGATATGGTTTCTCCCGATTCGGCACTCCGGACGGCTGACTGGCGCCGTCGCATGTTCGACATATACGCCCAGGTGCGGCACGCTGCGAGCGCCGGTTCTCCGTCGTCCGCACACGACCTGTGGCGCCGCGAACGGGACGAGCTGTTCGCGTCCCACCCTGCGTCGCCCCTCAGTGAGGGGGCCAAACAGTGCTTCACGGGACTCGCCGTCGCGCCCTATAATCCCGAACTGCGCTGCGAGGCGCCAATAGACGACGACGGCGCCGGACAACAGCTCGAAGTGCCCACCGGAACAGACGGAACCGTCTACTTCGAACGGCTCGGAACCGTTACGACGCCGATTGGCAGGCTGGCACTGTGGCGTCTGGCCACGTACGGGGGCGGTTTGTTCCTCCCACTGCGGGATGGATTGGCCGGTAAGCCCAACGGAACGTACGGCGGCGGCCGCTACCTGCTGGACACGATTAAGGGTGCGCACCTCGGCGAAGGGGCAGACGATTCCCTGGTTCTGGATTTCAACTTCCTCTACAACCCGTCGTGCGCCTACGACGAGCGCTGGGCCTGCCCCCTGCCGGGGCCTGATAACCGGGTGGCGGAACCCGTGCTCGCAGGGGAACTGTATGCCGAGTACTAGGTCCTGAGACCGGCATGCAGACATTCGTTCCCTACGAGGACTTCCGGCAAAGCGCTGAGGTGCTCGACTCTCCGCGTCTGGGGAAGCAAAGGGTTGAAACCCTGCAGATCCTGCGGGCGCTGGTCCTTCCCGACTACGGCTGGCAAAATCACCCCGCCACCCGGATGTGGATGGGTTACGTGCCCGCATTGGTTTCCTACGGCCTGGCCATGACCGATGGGTGGACCGGCCGGGGATTTGCCGACACGGTGCGGGAACAGCTGGTCGAGTTCGCGCCAGAGGCCGACGGCGGGAAGGTGCGTCTGCCCCCGTGGCTCGGCGAGGCGGAGGTTCACGAGAGCCACCGGTCGAACCTGCTCGCCAAAGATCCCGTGTTCTACGCGGACCTGTTCCCCGGCACTCCCCCGGATCTGCCCTATGTGTGGCCGGAACCGGAAAAGCTGGTCCTGCCGGAGGAACCCGGACCGGACTCGCTGTGGGCTGCTCGGCCTGTTCCCGGGGGCGACAGGCCCGTGATCGAACTGCCGATGCTGTCCGCTCGCGGTGCACCCGTGACGGGAAAGAAAGCGCGCCAGCTGGAACGCTTCCTGGAGGAAATGAACGACGGCGACGAGGTCGTCCTGCTGGGACCGGACCGAGCTGTTCTACAGCTGGCCACCGTGGGGGAAGTGACCCTGACGAATGACAGTGCCGTCCGTCCTGTCCAGGTCTCCGGCACTGTGCTCCGGTCCGAGTTTTCTTACCCAGCCCTGCTGCAAGATCCCCGGGTGCTCTTTTCAGTGCCGAAACCCGGCCGCTAGACCGGGACATTAGCCCGGCCATCCCGTAAGCACTGCTGTATCCACGTACCAGCCGTCTCCGGTGAACGTTGCCTCCAGGAGCATGTGACTGGAGTGGAGGTTTCCGGCAACCACGTCGACTGACTTGCCCGAGTTGTCTCGAAAGACCATCACTTTCTGCCTCACCGACATCGTTGCCTGCCGCCGGTTTTCCGGCGTTAGGACAAAAGCCGACTCAAGCTTGTCCACCTCAACCAGTCCGCCTTCCACCCATCCCCCATTCGCATAGGTCTCCGGGATCCTCCCGTACATGCCTCCGCAGACGTCGCACTCCGGCGTTGTCACCGCTTTGAGCGGTGCGGTGTCTCCGGTTTGGTACGTGTAGTCGACAAGCTCAAACCAATGCTCGGCGAATGCCAGCAGTCCGTCCCTTGTCTCCTGGCGTGCCGCCTCGGGCAGTACCGGCAGCTCCACATTGGCAGCCGGCCCCGCGCCGGAAGCCTGGCTGTAGGAAGGGGTGGGTGCCGGCATCGGCGGTTCCACAGATGCGGGGGCGGAGGAACCCGTCTCTGCGGGTTCTTCCCGGGATGTGTTTACCGCCGGTTTGAAGCTGACCATCGAGCAGCTACTCAACAGGAGGGTGAGCAGGGCAGCCACGAGCACTCGGACGACGGCTCTTTCGGGTCTTCCTGGTCCCGAGGGGATCCGTTTCTTCTGCATGGCCTTCTCCGTAAGTCCACCGGACGTTGTGGATCGAGGCTATGCCTATCTCTGCGGGTGATTTGGCTTATCCACAGGGCGGATTTCGGCCGATCAGCAGCCGGCCCCGCTGGGGTTCACCAGGCAGTTGTCCGCCACGTTGCGGGACTCGGACCGCCACACGCTCAGTGTCTGGGAGGGGGAAGCGATTTCGGCGCGCCCGTCGATGGGAATCATCGGGCCGCCGTTCACAGAGTATTGACCTGAAAAGAACGTCGTGGTGCTTACCGGAACGTCACCGGTCTGCGAATACACGTGGCTGGTGGCTGTCTGCTCTCCCCAGCGTGCCTCCGGCACCGGACCTCCCGGAGTGGAGACAGGCCCGTACACGGTGCCGTCGCCGTAGTTGAACGTGTACTCCGTGGGCTCCACTTCAATGCGGATCGATTGTCCAAGCAGCTCCATCTCGAAGAGCTGGGGCCGCGCTTCTACGTAGACGTTCGTGTGCGCGCCGATCAGTGTGTGAGGGCTGGGCTGCAGGGTTACGGTGCCCGGAGCGATCGGGGCTTCCTGGAAGGCTCTGAGGATCTCTCCGCGCAAGCGCTCCTCGAACGCAGCCGGGTCTTCGGAATAGATGCAGGTTGGCCCTCCGATCTGTTCCCACACCGGAGCAGTGCTAGCCCTAACACTTCTTTCCCACTGCACCACCACTCCATCTGGTGCGCGACGACATTCGGGAAGTGATGGGAGACAAGCAATGTCACCGTTGTCCTCGTCAAAACATAGGAGCCTAAAACGGAAATCATATTTACTGTCCACAAAGGGGACTTCTGCGCTCGTCCATTTTCCGGATATAGGGTCCTGCACCCAACGTGTTTCTCCCCGCACACTGCCATCTCCCCAGTCGATAACAGGGCCCTCTCTAGGCGGGGCCTGATGCACAGGAACCACAGAACCCTGTGTCAAACCGATGAGGAGGACGCCCCATAGCCAAATGGCGGGTACGGACGGCATTTCAGTCGCCCGTCGATTCGGCGATGTGCACGTACCATCCGTCGTCCTCGAACGAGATTTCCATTATCTGAAGGAAGGAAATTTCGTCGCCTGGGCGCCTATCCGCGTTTCCGGTTCCATCCCAATACACCATGTCTCGTTGCTTCACAGAGACAAGCACTTGCCTGCGTCCTTCAGGCGTCAACTGGTAGTCAGAATCCAATGTGAGGATCTCAATGTCTCCGCCTTGGATCCATCCTCCCGTTCCGTAAACATCCCCCATGCCGCTGTAGAGACTTTGACAGGCAAAACAGTCCGGCCCGCTGATCGCCTTAACCGGCTCTACATCCCCGGTTTCGTACCCGTAGTTCACGAGTTCATACCAATACCGCGCAAAGGCAACGAGCCCCTCCTTCGACTCAACCTTCGCTTCCTCCGGCATCTCAGGCAGCGGAACATTCTCCGCAGGACCCTCAGCAGACGCAGGCTTGTACGTCGCAGTCGGCGTAGGAGAGGGTGTGGAAGAAGTACTGGGCGAAACAGAACTGCTCGGCGACTGGGCCGCATCAGCATCGGGCTCATCAGAACCGGAACAGGCCCCAAGGACAAGAGCACCAGCCAGAGCCAGGGAAACCGCAGCAAACTGGCGTCGAACACCAAGACTGGACATTGAGACCCCCGTGATAGAGAAGGCAGCGTGCGGTAGATGCTACTGAAACTGCCGCATAGCATACGTACTTATCCACAGCATGCCACAGCAAAAGTGCAAAGAAGCCCAGAAAACTCAATCGGAATTGTGCAGGGAAACCAGCATGCGCCTCACATCGCGGTACTCATCAGAATCCACATACGCTGAGGCCTTGTTCAAGTGGGCAGCAGAGTCCATTCCCTTGTCAGGACGGACAACACCGGCAAACCGGGCTCCGCTGGACTCAGTCAGGGTGAAGAAATCGAAAAGACCGCAGGCCGCGTCTTCCTCTGACGGAGGTGGAGCACTGACCACCGCATAGGTCACCAGGGCCTCGCCGGAAGCCGGAGCTACAGAACGGTAGACAAACCGCTGCGAAGTGCCCTGCCCGGACTCAAGTTCCGGCATGGGCTGGGAATCGTATTCGGTATAGGCAACCGGCTCCTGCATACCCATGCAGACTTGGTCCGTAATAATCCCGGTGTCCAGCCAGGCAATCACCTCGCCGTCGGCGTCGTGAACCCGCAGGGAAACACCGCCGGAAGGATCATTGGCCAGCGCAGGAACCTGCTCAACCTGCCAGTCAGAACGGTATTCAAACTCCAGCGAGCTCTCCGAAACCGCATAGGAAGACCATGCCTGACCTGCCGGATCGGAAGGCTGTGGCGCAGCACACGAGGCCGCAGCAAGGCCCGCCGTCACGGCGGCACACAACAGGGTGTTACGGTATCTCACATCGGCTCCCGGAGGTTTCCGCGTGCTAAGCATCAATGCTACGCAGCCCCGCCAGCGCCGCCCATAGCATCCGCGGTTTCCACGCACCGGCACGGCACCAAAAACCGGCAGGTGAGTTTCAGCGGTCCAGCTACCGTGCAGCGTCGCACGCTTCCCCCACTCATGTCACATGCCCTAACCGGCCCGACCCCCTTGGAGGCTCCAATTACCGACATCACTGCAGAACACGACGTCTACTTCGGCACACCGGAAGAAGGCGCAGAGGCAGAAGACCTCCAGACGGCATCCCTGGCCGTCGTCAAACGGGTTGAGCACCGCCCTAACGTCAGCAAAATCAAGGGCAGGCTGACCCTCATGGACACCGGCCTGACCCCGCACCAGGCCATGGTGGAAGACCTGCTGTTCGTCCGCCGGGTACTGGACGACGCCGGAATCGACTACCTGCTGGTCCGCGGAAACGACCAGCGCCCCGTAATCGCAATAGACCTCAAACTGCGCGAAGAGCTCCGCCGCGCCTTCGTGGAAGCCTGCAGCGACGAACCGTTCTACTCCCGCAGCGTGGACACCGAAAAGTCACGCACCCTCCTGGTGGCCGACGGCGAGCTCTCACCGCATGAGCGCACACGCATCATCCGCCTCTTCCGCCCGCGCGGAACCAGCGGAACCAACCTCGTGTTCGGCCCCTCCGCAGGCGTCCAGGTGGAGCTGTGGGAACTCGGAGAGAAGGAGATCACCCTCCCCGTCGAGAACTCCCTGACCCGCCGCACCCTGCCGGCCTCCGAAGTTGTCCGCGGCAGCGTTGACAAGCACGGCCTGACCTGGCCCACCATCGAGAACATGTTCGCGGACCACGCCACGGACATCCGGTTCGACGTGGACCTGGTCTTCTCCTGGGTGGACGGCAGCTCCCCGGAATACCGGGCCCGCCGCGCAGCACTGATGCAGGACGCCGTAGTCGGCGAAGGTGACGACCACGAAGCCCGCTACCGGCAGATCAATGAGCTGAAGTACGCCCTGCGCTCGGTATATATGTTCGCGCCCTGGATCCGCCGCATCTTCATCGCCTCCGATTCCCCTCGCCCGGACTGGCTGGCAGACCACCCGTCCGTCACGTTCGTGCCGGCAACGGAGCACTTCCGCGACCCGTCCGTGCTGCCGACGTTCAACTCGCAGGCAGTCGAATCCCAGCTGCAGCACATCCCCGGACTATCCGAGCACTTCCTCTATTCCAATGACGACATGTTCTTCGGCCGCCCCGTCGGACCGGATCTGTTCTTCTCCCCCGGCGGGATCACCAAGTTCATCGAAGCCAGCACCCGCATCGGACTCGGAGCCAACGATCCGGAACGCAGCGGATTCGAGAACGCCGCCCGCGTGAACCGCCGGCTGCTCTGGGAACGCTTCGGGCGGATCACCACGCGCCACCTTGAACACACGGCGGCACCGCTGCGCAAAAGCGTGCTGGTGGAAATGGAAGCTGTGTTCCCGGATGAGTTCGCGGCAACGGCAGCGAGCAAGTTCCGGGCGAAGGACAACATTTCCGTCACCAACTCGCTCTACCACTACTACGCCCTGCTCACCGGCCGTGCCGTCACGCAGGAAACCGCCAAGGTGAAGTACGTGGACACCACCTCCTACCGCGGGCTGAAGGACATGGACCGGCTCCTGGCGAAGCGGAACAAGGACCTCTTCTGCCTCAATGACGGGTCCTTCCCCGAAGTCTCCACGGAAGAACGCACCAACCGGGTCACGGACTTCCTGGAGAAGTACTTCCCCATCAAGGCGCCCTGGGAAAACTAGGGCACAAAGTACGACGGCGGCACCCGGGTTTTCGAGCGAACCCCCGGTGCCGCCGTCGTTTGTTTGCAGCGCCGTTTGTTTGCGCCGCCGTTTGTTTGCAGCGACGGACCGTGGTGCCCTTGACGCGCCTTCATCTGCAACCGCAGACTTCTCCAACAGCTCGGTTTTACATGGATTGCTCATCCACCAGCCATTTCCGGTGATCGGGGAACGCGAGGGGGAAACCGGCATGGCTGAATTCCGGGATCGGCTACCCGGCACGCGGCCGCTCATCGGCATCACCACCTATTACCAGGAAGCCGCGTGGGGAGTCTGGAAAGGACCCGCAGCACTGGTCCCCGGCACCTACGTCGAGGCGGTGGCCGCTGCGGGCGGTGTTCCGGTGCTCCTGCCGCCGGCAGCGACGGGCGAACACGTCCTGGACCGGTTGGACGGACTCATCACGGCCGGCGGCACAGACGTGGATCCGGCACTGTACGGGCACGAACGGCACCAGCTCACGGTCAGCCAGCCGCAGCGGGACACCCATGATCTGACGCTGACCCGTGCCGTCCTGAACCGGGGACTGCCGCTGCTGGCCATCTGCCGGGGCGCCCAGATCCTGAACGTCGCCCTGGGCGGAACGCTGATCCAGCACCTGCCCGACGTCCGCCCGGAGGCCAGCTACCAGCCGTCCCCCGGAGTCTTCGGGGAAGTCGGCTTCACCACCACTGCGGGCTCCCTGATCAGGTCCCTGCTCGGCCCGCAGGCCAGTGCCCCGTGCTACCACCACCAGGGCATCGGCGAACTCGGCCACGGCCTGGTGGTCACGGCGGAGGCGCCGGAGGGAACCATCGAGGCCGTGGAACTGCCCGACGCCGGCAGCTGGGTCCTCGGGGTGCAGTTCCATCCCGAGCAGAATCCGTTAGACCTCCGGCTGCTCCGGGGGTTCGTTGCCGCTGCCGGATCTTCGGAACGGTGACCGCAGCCGTCCCGTCCACCGAAGAGGAAAATGCCCTTGTGGCAGGAACTGCCCGGGACCCCGAAACGGGCTGGACGCACCGGCGGCGGCCGGTTCAACCGGCCGCCGCTGGTGGAAAACGGGTACTGCGCAGGAACTAGCGGGAAACCACCACGTGCTCGTTCGGGACACAGTGGGTCATGGTCAGGCCCTCCACGTTCCGCGGGCCGTTACTGCCCAGGTTCTTGATCCGTTCCTGTTCCTCTTCGGTCAGGGTCTGCGTGGGAAGCGGTCCGAGGTCCTTGATCTCAGCCAGCCCGATGCCCAGGCCCTCGCCTACGCGCGAGCCCAGTTCGTCGTCGCACATGTAGAAGTGCCAGAGCATGCGCTCCTGTACCGGGCGGGCGGCCTGGGAGATGTTGTCCACGAAGTTCTTGACCAGGTCATCCTTCTCCCACTGTTCCATGAGCTGGAAGCGCTGGCCGGCCTGCAGGTAGTCGTTTGTCCGCTCGATCCGTTCCCGGGTGAGGCGGCCCTCCAGCTCCGGTCCCACGGCGGAGGGCCCCTGCTTCGGAGCCTCCTGCACGCCGCCGGTGATGCTCGGCTCATAGTTCACATGCGGGTTCTGTCCCGGCGCCAGGTCGGTGCCGTAGGACATGTGCCCGCCGCGCTGGTTCGTGGCGACCTTCGCGTTCTTCGCGGAGTTGACCGGAAGCTGCAGGTAGTTCGGACCCACGCGGTAGCGCTGGGTGTCCGAGTAGCTGAACGTGCGTCCCACCAGCATCTTGTCATCGGAGAACTCGAGGCCGTCCACCAGCACACCGGTGCCGAAGGAAATCTGCTCGTTCTCGTTGTGGTGGTCTGACACGTTGCGGTTCAGTGTCATGGTGCCTACCAGCTGCGGCACGAAGACCTCTTCAGGCCACGTCTTGGTGTCATCGAGCGGGTCGAAGTCCAGTTCCGGATGGTCGTTGTCATCCATCATCTGCACGTACAGGTCCCACTGCGGGTAGTCGCCGCGCTCAATGGCCTCGTAGAGGTCCTTCGATGCGTGGCCGAGGTCCCCCGCCTGGATGTTCGCGGCGTCTTCTTCGGTCAGGGACTTCACGCCCTGCCGCGGCTGCCAGTGGTACTTCACCAGCTTCGACTCGCCGTCGGCATTGACCCAGCGGTAGGTGTTCACGCCGAAGCCCTGCATGTGCCGGTAGTCCGCGGGGATGCCGCGCGGGCTGAACAGGTTCACCAGCATGTGCATGGACTCCGGCGTCTGGGACATGAAGTCGAAGATCCGCGCCGGTTCCTGGCGGAAGGTAACGGGGTCCGGCTTCAGGGAGTGGATGACGTCCGGGAACTTGATCGCATCACGGATGAAGAAGACGCCGAGGTTGTTGCCGACCATGTCCCAGTTGCCGTCTTCGGTGTAGAACTTCACCGCGAAGCCGCGGGGGTCACGTGCGGCCTCGGACGAGTCGCGTCCGCCGATCACCGTGGAGAACCGGATGGCGACGTCGGTCTTCTTGCCCGGCTCCGAGAAAAGCTTGGCACGGGTGTATTTGGAAATGGGTTCATCGCCCCACTTGCCCGTTGCCTCGAACTCGCCGTAGGCCACGAACCCGCGGGCGTGGACCACGCGCTCCGGAATCCGCTCCCGGTCAAAGTGACTGATTTTCTCGAGGAACTGGTAGTTCTCCAGGGTCGCCGGTCCGCGCGAACCCACGGTGCGGGTGTTCTGGTTGTCCGAGACCGGATGGCCCTGCCGGGTGGTCAGGTGTTCCTGGGGCGAATACTGCTTGTCGTCCGTCATCATGCTCTCTCTCAGTCGAGGTCGTGCCGATTAGGTCAGTAAGCTTACCGTTTCCACGGTCCCGGCGCAGGTTGGGAGAGTCAAGGCGCTACGGGAACGGGTGGCTGGCGGCCCGGGGCCCGGGTTGGCAGACTGGTGCCATGACTACTGACGAACGGCCTCCGGTTGTTGAGCTGACGGAAGAAGAAGCCTGGAAGTACGTCGAGAAGACCTTCCACGGGCGACTCGCATTCAGTGTGGGCAACCAGCCTGACATTTTCCCCATCAACTACTACGCGCACGACGGCGTCCTGCTGTTCCGCACTGCGCCCGGCACCAAGCTGGCGGGCGTGACCATCAACTCCCACGTGGCGTTCGAGACCGACGGAATTCTGAGCGACGAAGCCTGGTCCGTCATCATCAAGGGAACCTGCCGCGAACTGGACCACAGCGCGGAGATCGAAGAGGCGGAGAAACTTCCGCTGAAGCCGTGGGTCCGCACGCCCAAGTACCGGTACGTGGAACTGACTCCGACGTCGATCAGTGGACGGTTCTTCAACCTCGGCCCGGAACCGGACCCCGACGAACTCTAATCGAGATGGCAGAAACTGCTCTTTTGAAGGCTGAAACGGGCAGTTTCTGTCATCTCGATGGTGTAGCTACGCGTTGCTGAGCGTCCGGGCATCCAGGATCCGCCGTCCCGCTGCTTCCAGCCGGCGGCGGGTCTCCGTTTCGTCCACCCGTTCTCCCACCGTGCTGCTTTCCTCCAGCGGCACCACGGAGTGGACCACCGAGTCCTCATACACGTGGATCATGTTGAAGCCCTGGCCGGCGTCCTGGCCCCGGGTTCCGGGCGTTGCCAGGTCCTGCGTGTAACAGGTTGCCGACGCCACGGAGACCGGAATTCCGGCAAAGGTGGTGAAGGTTGAATAGTGCAGGTGCCCGGCGATCACCGCACGGACGTCGGACCCTTCCAGGGCAGCCGCCAGGTCACGCTGGTGGCGCAGCTCCACCAGGACCGTCAGATCCTGGACGCTGGGAACGGGCGGGTGGTGCAGGGCAAGGATCGTGCCCTCCGGCGCCGGAGTGCTCAGGACCGAGCGCAGCCAGGAAAGCTGGGAGTCGCTGAGTTCACCGTGGTGGTATCCCGGCACCGTCGAATCCAGGGTCACGATCCGCAGCCCGTTGACCTCATAGACACGGTCCATGGGTGCCATGTCCGGTGCTTCGTCCAGGAGCCGTTCCTTGAAGTGCTGGCGCTTGTCATGGTTCCCCATGACCCAGATGACCTTGGCGCCCATCTGTTCCGCAGCCGGCTCAACGATTGAGCGGAGTTCGTCGTAGGCTTCCGGCTCACCTTTGTCCGTCAGGTCGCCGGTGAATACGATGGCTTCGGGTTTGCGCTCTGCCTCTGCCAGACGTTCGAAGAGGGCTATTAGCTTGGCTCGGCTGTCCACCGCTCCATACAGCGGATCCGGTCCGGCCAGGAGGTGGGTGTCGCTCAGGTGAAGGATGAAATGTCGCGGCCGGGGGTGCTCGGCCGGGAGGTAATCCATTGGTGACCTTCTCGTGTCGATTACGGGTTTCCCAGTACCTCCTTAATAAAAGCAGAAATCGTGCCTCCCGGGGCAGTTTGCGTCGGCATGTTGATCCTCAGCGCCGAATGTACATCTTTCGGCCTTGGACCGTTAGCCCACGTCCGGGGCCGCATGGGAATTCTTCCGTCCGCATACCCCGCAGCCTCTTCCGCCCGTTCGGGTGCAGCCGTAGGCTCTTGCGTGGAAACTGCCCACTGGAGTGAGGACCCACCATGAAACTCAGCCACATCCCGCTGCGGCTCACCACCGGCGCATACATCCTGAATTCGGGCCTGAACAAGCGCAATCTGGATGACGAGTCCGCCGCCGGGCTGCAGCACCTGGCCGGCAACGCGTTCCCGCAGGTACTGGACCTTGAACCGGCACGCTTCGGCAAACTGCTCTGCGCCGCCGAGATCGGCGTCGGGCTGACGCTGCTGACTCCGTTCGTGCCCAGCCGCCTCGCCGGCCTGGTCCTCGGGGCCTTCTCCGGAGGGATGATGAGGATGTACCTCAAGACGCCGGATTTCACCGAGGACGACGGCATCCGGCCCAGCGCGGACGGCGTGCCGTTCGCCAAGGACATCTGGATGCTGGGAATTGCCGCGGCCCTGGTCCTGGACACCAAGAGCAAAACCAAGACAAAGACCAAGGTCGTGAAAGTGCCGACGCCGGTAAAGGCGACTGCTGCAGCCGCTGCGGTGAAGGCCGCGAAGGACCTCAAGGAGTCCAAGGACTCCAAGTCAAAGAACAAGAAGGACTAGGAGCCAGGGGCGGCCGGCGCCAGAGACCGGCTGCCCCTCCTCAGGGCCTGTCTCCCCGGGATTTCCCGGGCTCCTTCGGAGGCCGCCTGCGTCATCCGGCATAACTGAAGCCCTCACGTCATGGGAGCCCTCCGGGCTGGCGGAGGGCTCCAGTGACGCCGGACTGGCCGCTACGGGATGAGCACGATCCGGATGGGGTTGCCCTCCTTGGCATCCAGGGATTTCACCGCCCGCTCCGCTTCCGAGAGCGGCAGGCGGGCGCTGATGGACCCGGCGAAGTCCAGGCGTCCCAGCCGGGTCAGCGAAACGAGCTGCGGAACGTGGTGCGCCTCGGAACCGTAATGCCCCAGCACCTGCTGACGGGAGAAGGAGAAGCCGGTGCTGTCACCAATAGTCACCGGCTTGCCGCTCAGCCCCACCAGCACGAGCCGGCCGCGCAGGCCCAGGGAGGCCAGCGCCTGGTTCCGGACGGCGTCGACGCCGGCAAAGTCCAGGGCGGCGTCGAGCCCGCGGCCGCCGGTGGCGGCCTTCATCGCGGAAGCGAAATCCTCGGCCAGCGGATCCAGCGTTGCATCCGCGCCGAGTTCAAGAGCCCGAGCACGTGCTTCCGGGATCGGGTCGACGGCGATGATCGGCGCAGCTCCCACCATCCTCAGCAGCTGCACTCCATGGGCACCCAGGCCGCCGATCCCCCACACACCCACGGCTTCCCCGGGACGCACCTCGGCGGTCGAGGCGATGGCGGCCCAGGGCGTGGAAACAGCGTCTGGAATGATTGCTGCCTGGTCAAACGGGATGTCCTCGCCCAGCGGCACGCAGACACCTGCCGGCACCACCAGGTATTCGGCCCATCCGCCGTCGTAGTCAACGCCCATGGTGAGGGTCACGCCGTTGTGCTCATACCCTGCCTGGACCACCACACGGTCCCCGGGAGCCATGGAGGCGACGCCGGGACCGGGGAGGTCAACGGTGCCGGCAACTTCGTGCCCGAGCGTGACTTCGTTCCCCGTGAGGAACTTGGGGCGCAGCAGTCCCTGGATCAGGTGCACGTCGGAGAGGCAGACGCCGGCGGCTTCGACTTTCACGCGAACGAAACCGGGGCCGGGATCCGGAACCGGAATTTCCTTGAGCGCAAACGTGCCGGTCTCGACATTCAGACGGCCGGCGATCATGGTGCGGGACGAATCTTCGGACATTGATTACCACCTCAGCACTGAGAAAAGTGCGGTACGCAGCCGCGCACCGCACTTCCCAGTATTCTCCTCGTGCGCCAGCCGGCCAAAACCCGGCGAAGCGGGCCTAGGAGGCGCTAAGAATCACCTTCAGCGCGTTGGTCTCCGCGGCACGCGAGAAGGTGTCGTACGCCGTCATCACGTCATCGAGCGGATACCGGTGGCTGATGAATTCCTCGGCCGGGAGCTTCCCCTCAGCCATGAGCTTCAGCAGCATGGACAGGGTGTCCGTATTGACCAGGCCCATGCTGATGTCGATGTTCTCGATCCAAAGACGCTCAAGTGCCAGGCTGACCGGCTTGCCGTGGACGCCTACGTTCGCCACGTTGCCGCCGGGACGGACAATCTCCGTGCACATTTCGAAGGTCCGCGGAATGCCTACGGCTTCCACGGCGACATCCACGCCCCAGCCGTCCGTCTGGGACATGATCTGCTCTTTCCAGTCGGAGTCTCCCGAGTTGACCCCGTGGGTGGCACCGAACCGCCGGGCCTGGTCCACCCGGTTCTGGTCCAGGTCCACCGCGATGATCTTGGCCGCGCCGTACAGGCCTGCCGTGGAGATGACCGCCAGGCCAACAGGACCCGCACCGATGACCGCAACGACGTCGCCCGGCTTGGTCCGGCCGTACTGCACGCCCATCTCGAATCCGGTGGGGAAGATGTCGCTCAGCAGGACGCCGTGTTCGGCGCTAACGCCCTCCGGCAGGATGTACATGGAAGTGTCCGCATACGGAACCCGGACATATTCGGCCTGGGTGCCGTCAATGAGATGCCCGAAGATCCACCCGATCCCTGACTGGCCCTCGGAGCCGGTGCAGTGCGAGTACAGGCCCTCCTTGCAGAAGCTGCAGGAACCGTCCGCGGAAACGCAAGCGAGGATCACTTTGTCCCCCGCCTTGAAGTTCGTGACGCCGGATCCCGTCTCGGTCACGGTGCCTACCCCTTCATGGCCCAGGATGCGTCCCGGGGTCACGGCCGGAACGTCGCCCTTCAGGATGTGCAGGTCCGTGCCGCAGATGGTTGTGGTGTCGATCTTGACTATCACGTCCCGCGGGTCCTGGATTGTGGGATCCGGGACGTCCTTCCAGGCTTTCTGGCCGGGTCCTTCGTAAACGAGTGCTTTCATGGTGTCCTCGTTCTGCTGGGGTCCGACCACTGGCAGGCGCATTCGCCTGTTCGGGAGACTTCCCTGTCGAGGCCCGGAATGCCGGGCCCACCGTCGGACGCTAGTTAAGCCTAGGCTCACGCTCCGGCAGGGGGAAGGCGGCGGCTCCTACTCGCCGGCCACGTAGAGCCATCTGCCTTCTTCGCGGACAAAAGTGCTGCGTTCGCGCTGGATGCCAAGGGCTCCATCCTGGCGGTAGTGGGCCTCGAACGTGACGGTGCCGGTCGAATCGAGCGGGGATCCGGCCACACTGGACACAATGTCCAGGCGCCGCCAATTCGTCTCCGGATCCAGGTCCACGTGTGCGGGCCGGGAGCTGGGATGCCAGGTGCGGACAAGGTAGTCCGTATCCCCGGTGACGAAGGCCGTGTAGCGCGAACGCATCAGTGCCTCCGCGGTGGGTGCGGGGGACGTACCCGCGTGGAAGCGCCGGCAGCAATGCTGGTAGGTCTCACCGCTCAGGCACGGGCAGCGGTCAGTCTCGGATAACGCCGGAAAACTCATCTTTCCAGTATGCGAGAAGACAGTCGGGCAAACCTAACCCCGCTGTGCGTTGGTTTCCCGGAGCCGGGACCTACGAAGGACCGCCGGTGCTGGTTCCGCCTACCTGCCCGGGCACCGGCTGCCGGTTCACCGAGTCGTCAGCGCCAACCCTGCCTGCCGCCAGCACGACGGCGACGGTCAGGACGGTCATCGCCAGGACTGCCAGCAGGGCTCGCCCCGCGAGCACTGCCCTTCCCGGCTGCAGTGGAAGAGCGGCTGCGGGGGCGAAGGCCGCCCTGGAACCGTTCCGGTGTCCGCTGCCGGCTTCCGCCGTCCCCGCGGATCCGGCGGGGACCACCCTGCCGATCGAGGGCGGAGTGGGAGGTGCGGCAGGAGTGTGGATGTCCGGGTGGTCGGATTCGTCCCTGGCGAGGTAGGCCGCCGCGGCCCGTTCCATCGCCGGAGTGTGGGCGTCGGGCGGGTTGATCGCGGCCTCGTCCGGACCGGCTGACGGCGGAGGGACTGCTGCATCGCCGTCGGCCGTTGTGTCGCCGGTGGCGGCGGCCTCAGGGGCCGACCGGATTCCCCGTGCGCGTTCTGAGGGAACAGCCGGAGCCGCCCAGCGGTAGTCCAGCAGGGCCGCCGAGACCTCTGCCGCAGTTGGCCGGCAGTCCGGATCCCGGTCAGTCATGCCCGTCAGCAGCGAAGACCACTCCGGGCCCAGGGACGGAGGAACCTCCGGATCCCGGCTCAATCTTGAGACCGCGGCTTCCAGCGGGGTGCCGCCAAACTCGATTCTTCCGGTCAGGCATTCAAGCAGCACCAGGCCCAGGGAGTAGACGTCAGATGCCGCGGACGCGGACTGCCCGGATGCCTGTTCCGGGCTGAGGTAGTTAGCGGTGCCCAGCGTAGCTCCGGTGGCCGTGTACCGGGCGCCGTCGATCATCCGGGCGATGCCGAAATCGGTGAGCTTCGCGCGCGGTGCCGTGCCGGCGATAGGCGGAGGCAGAAGGATGTTGGCCGGCTTCACGTCCCGGTGGATGACGCCCCGGGTATGGATGTAGGCCAGCGCGCCGGCGAGTTCCGCCCCCACGTAGGCTACGTTGGCTGCGGGTACCGGACTGTCCCGCAGGCGCTTGCGCAGGTCCGGACCATCCACCAGCTCCATGACCAGGAAAGCCCGCGGTTCGCCGTCGGGACCGTCGTCGCGGCCGGCATCGTCCTTGCCTGCGTCATACAGGGTGACCAGCCCGGGATGGGAGAGGGATGCAAGAAGCCGCATCTCAGTTTCCTGCCGCCCAACGTCGTCGGGATCAACAGCACTGGCCCGGAAGAGCTTCACGGCAATGTCGCGGCCGAGAGCTTCGTCCAGTCCTCGATAGACGGTGGCCATGCCACCGTGGCCTATTGGTTCGATGAGTCGGTATCGGCCCGCAATCAGACGATTCAGGCCACCCGCTGCGCTGATTTCCATGCTGCAACCTTCTCTCGCCATTACAGCGTAACGGAGGGTTCTCAGCGCGTACCTGGGGTCTGCCTACAAATTTTCGAACTGCGTTTTTCCCTCGAAGATGACGGCGCAATAAGCTAAACTGCCCTGCCGCGATGACGCGCGGCAGGGCAGTTCAGGGGTGCATCGATCCGGCACATCGGATCCGGCGGCGAAGCCGGCCCGCGCCTACTCCCCGCCGAAAACCGGCGCGAGGGCCTTCCAGGCCTGCTGCAGGCCAAGAATGATGAACAGCAGGGCGGTGATGCCCAAAGCGATGTTCGTGTGCAGGCGATTGGCCCATTCCTTGGGAATCCGCTTGCCGTTGAGCAGCCCCAGGAGGGTTACAGCGAGGAACGGCATGAACAGGGAGCCAAGCACGCCGTAGGCCAGGATCAGGCCAATGGGCTGGCCCAGTGCGAACAGGATCATGGGCGGGAAGGTCAGCCACAGGACGTAGAACTTGAAGTACTTGCCGCCCACGCGGGTATCCGGATGTCCGGATTCCTTGCCGCGCATGTTGCCCCAGAAATCGGCGAACATCAGGGAGACGCCGTTCCAGACGCCGATGATGGAGGAGAAGGACGCGGCCCAGAATCCGACGAGGAAACCGGTGCCGACGAAGTCGCCGTATTCGAGCTTCAGAACGTCATAGAGGTCCAGGAGACCCTTGTCCCCGGCGCTGAGGGTGATGCCCGCGGTGCGTACAACCTCTGCACCGACAATGAGCATGGCGATGACGAAGATGCCTGTCATGACGTAGGCCATCGAGTTGTCGATGCGCATGACCTTCATCCACTTCGGCGTGTACCAGCCCTTTTCACGCAGCCAGTAGCCGTAGGCAGCCAGGGTGATGGTGCCGCCGACGCCGCCTGCCAGGGCGAGGGTGTAAACCACTCCGCCTTCCGGAATCATCGGGACCAGGCCCTTGAACATCTCCGGGATATTTGGCAGCGCAATGACGGCCAGGCCCACCACGGTAACGAACATCAGGCCAACCAGGACGGCGGTGATCTTCTCGAAGGTGGCGTACTTGCCGAACCACACCATGACGAAGCCGGCCAGGCCCATGAGGATGGCCCACGCCCAGAGCGGCAGGAACGGGAAGACTGCCGCCAGTGGAAGGGCGGCCGAGGACATGGCTGTGGCTCCGTAAACGAAACCCCAGATCATGATGTACGGACCGAAGTACCAGGTGGTCCACCGGCCCAGGGAGCGCCAGCCTTCGAAGATGGTCTTGCCGGTGGCAAGCGTAAAGCGGCCCGCGCCTTCAACCAGGATGATTTTCAGGATGACGCCGAGGATGACCGCCCACAGCAGGCCGTAGCCGTAGCGGGAACCGGCCACCAGTGTGGCCACCATGTCTGCTGCGCCAACGCCCGTGGCCGCGACCACGAGTCCGGGGCCAACAATTTTCCATTTGGCAGCCTTGCCGCCGTCATCGTCAATCCGTTCCGAATGCGGAACCGCATCCGTCCGGGGAGTGTTTTCAGCCATCGGCCAGGAATTCCTTACTTGCGAGTGTCCGCGGCGCCAAGACAGCACGCGGAAGTGTGCCCGGCCTCACCCGGGACAATGAATTCTCTCACAAGGGGTTGTACTCAGCCGAATTCCGTGAAAGGGCTAACCGCATGGGCACCACAGGCCACGAAGGCCTCAGGTTCAGCACTTACTACCGTGAGATTGCGCGTCATGGCTGTTGCAGCGAGCCACGTTTTCACTCCGCCGCGGACGTCTTCCGGAGCAGGCGGCGGCAGCGTGCGCCACAGCAGGGCGACCTCATGGTCCACCGGAAGAATGTTCTCGGAGAAGCGGGAAGACAGTTCGCGCAGCCAGCCGGGCGTGGTGGCTTCAAGCTCTCCTATAGTCAGCGCAGATACGAAGACGCGCAGGTGGCTGCGCCTGCGGAGAAACTCGACGACTGCGCGGTTCGGGGATTCGCTGCGGACCTCCGCGACGACTGGGGTGTCCAGAAGCAGCCCCGAGGGACCGCTCATGCCGCGGCGGCCGGTTCGCCCAGCAGGAAGTCCACGAAGGCTTCCCGGGTACTGACCAGGGATTCATAGTCCTGGAGGCTGACGGCATTCAGGCCGCGGTCACAAGGGGATGCTGAAATGTCCATGGGTGCGGCGCCGTGCGCCGGTCCTTTCGGCGTGCTCTTGCCTGGCACCGGTTGCCCCGGAGGGCGAGTGCAGGCCGCTTCTTCATCCGAACCACCCAACGAGCGTGGGGTTGGTATGCGGCCAAGTCGGAGCTTGGCGGCCGCAGTTCTTGAAGCTGTTTAGGAGTATAGACAGAACGGCGCCGGATTTGTGTGCCGCATTACGCGCCCGGCGCTCCGATGAACCCGAATGTCCGCGGCGCCTAGCCCGAATAGGTTCCGTTGAACCGGACCGGCACCCACTCCTGGAAGATCTCCGCCGTGACCGGACCTATGCCGGGAAACTCCTCCAACCGGCGCCTAAGCTCCTGCGGCGAGTCCGCGCCGGAAACCAGTTCCTCCACTGAACCGTAGTCCTTGAGGATCCGTGCCATGACGGCGTGGAGCTCGTCGTCTTCCTTCCAGCGGTAGTGGACGTAGCCGCCCTCCGTGAGCAGCCTCATCAGCTCATCCCTGCTGGCAGCGGCAAGCTTTTCCGGGCTGGTAAGGCCGTGGTTGATCAGGACGTGCCAGGTACGGGCCGCGATCTCCTGCTGGATGCGTTTGCCGAACAGGATGCTCGCGAGGAGCCAGCGGTAGAGCTGGTCCGGCGCACCGGAACTCAGGTCGATTCCAAGGTCACCGGGAGTCATCTTCGTGCTGGCCATGGCGTTCAAACTACCCCGCTGCCTCCGGCCACACAGCACCGGATTCCAAATCCAGGCGCAAAAGGTCCAAAACCTACAGGGCCCTTAAACACACAGATGCAGGACGGGGACCGTCCTGCATCTGTGTCCAGCTGGCCCGTGAAAGGGCCGGAAGTCTGTGGTTAGACAGCCTGGATGTTTACCGCCTGGGGTCCCTTGGGTCCCTGTTCGGTATCGAAGCTAACCTTCTGGTTCTCTTCGAGGGAGCGGTAGCCGCTCGCGTTGATGGCGGAGTAGTGGGCGAAAACATCGGCGCTGCCGTCATCGGGCTCGATGAAGCCGAAGCCCTTTTCGGAGTTGAACCATTTCACGGTGCCTGTTGCCATTTTTAATCATCCTTCTGAGGCGAAACATCCCCGACCGTCGAGGAGTTTCCAGCTGAAGTGTCCCATGCAGCGGTGGACAAAAAAAGCGGCTGTCCCAGGATTCGGGGTTCGCCGCTTCAAGTCCCAACGCTTAACACAACAACTGCGGCCAGTATACACACAGGTAACGGTCAGGTCACGGGGTTTCCGAGGCCCCGTAGGCTGGTTGGATGGACTCCCCCATCGATCACTACCTGCAGCGAATCCACACCGAAATTGCGGACCTGAAAGACGGCAAACCGTACAGCTCGATTCCGGCGATGGCGAACGTGGACCCGGACAATTTCGGCATAGTCCTGGCTACTGCGGATGGGTATGTCTACGAGATTGGGGACACGCGCGAAGAGTTCAGCATCCAGTCGATTTCCAAGCCGTTCACCTACGGTCTGGCTCTGGCGGACCGGGGAATGGACGACGTCGACGCCAAGGTGGACGTTGAACCGTCCGGAGATTCGTTCAACGAGATTTCACTGGCCGAAGGGACCGGACGGCCAGCCAACGCAATGATCAATGCGGGTGCCCTCACCGCTACGTCGCTGGTCCGCGGGTCCGGCGGCAATTCGAGGTTCAAGCGGATCCTCAATACCTATTCGGCATTTGCGGGCCGCCAGCTTTCCGTGAGCGAACGGATCTACCAGTCCGAGCTCAAATCGGGCCACCGCAACCACGCGCTGGCCTACCTGCTGCGCAGTTTCGACATTATTGAATCGGATCCAACTCCGGTGATTGAGGACTACTTCCGGCAGTGTTCGGTAATGGTCACTACCCTGGACCTGGCAATGATGGCTGCGACACTGGCCAACAGCGGCCGGCACCCCCTGACCAACGATCAGGTGCTCGATATCGCCCCGGTGGAACGGGTGCTCTCCGTCATGGCCACCTGCGGCATGTATGACGACGCCGGAGCCTGGATGAGCAGCGTCGGCATGCCGGCGAAGTCCGGCGTGGCGGGCGGCACCATAGCCGTGCTTCCCGGCCAGATCGGCCTGGCGGTCTATTCTCCGCCGCTGGATGCGCATGGAAGCAGCGTGCGCGGAGTCGCCGTCGCACAGCGCCTTTCCAGCGACCTCGAACTGCACTTCGTCCGGGCCGGGCGTACCGGCCGTTCGGCGCTCCGCGGCTCCTACGACATTGGAACAACACCGTCCGGCATCCGCCGCAGCGAGGAAGCCGCCAACGTCCTGCGTGCGAACCTCGCCCGGGCACGGATCCTGGAGCTGAACGGCGACCTGCTGTTTGCCGGCGCTGAGGCCATGGTGCGCGAACTCGCCTCCCTGGATGACGACGTCGAACTGGTGGTCCTGGACCTTCGCAGCGTCGACGAGGTCTCCGGAGTGGCGATGCGGATGTTCGCCGAGGCCGCCCACATGCTCACCGAGGCTGGACGGAGCCTCGCCGTGGTCGATGCGGAAGGCGCGGTGGCCGAAAGCCTGATGGAGGACGGACACGATGTCCAGGCCTTCGCCACCCGCTCGGCTGCCGTGGAATGGTGCGAGGAAGAGCTGCTTGAACGCCATGCCGCCGGACTGGTCCAGCCCGCGCGCATCCTGCCGGACGACTCCCCCGCCCTCGCGCCCATGGGTGAGGAGCTGGCAAAGAACCTGGCTGCGCGGATGGAAAAGCTCACCTATGACGACGGCGAGGTGATCCGCCGCATCGGACAGCGGTTCAGCGGTGTGTACTTTATTGCCTCCGGGCACGTGCAGACCCTGATGCCGGGACCGGACGGGCACCGCGTGAAACTGAACCGCCTGGGTGCCGGCATGACCTTCGGCGAGATGGCCCTGGGCGAGGACAAGCGGCAGGAAACCACGGTCAAGGCCGACGGCGCGGTGGAAGTCTGGCGCCTTCCGGCAGAAGAGATTGCGGACCTGGAGGAAAACGAACCGCGCCTGGCCACGCAGTTCTGGCGTGCGCTGACTCAGGATGCCTATACCCGGGTGGAGCAGTACCTGCGGGAAACCGCTGTGCGCGTGCAGGACTAGGCTGTCCGCTCCCGGAAA
>NZ_JBPPSW010000019.1:0-4279 GCF_051337705.1 Arthrobacter sp. IK3
AGGGGCTAACCGGTCCTCTTAACCTTCCAGCACCGGGCAGGAGTCAGTCCGTATACATCGTCTTGCGACTTCGCACGGACCTGTGTTTTTAGTAAACAGTCGCTTCCCCCTGGTCTCTGCGGCCCACACCCGCTCCGGAAAGCAAGTCTCCATCACGGGGCAGGCCCCCCTTCTCCCGAAGTTACGGGGGCATTTTGCCGAGTTCCTTAACCATAATTCTCTCGATCGCCTTGGTATTCTCTACCTGATCACCTGTGTCGGTTTGGGGTACGGGCGGCTAAAACCTCGCGCCGATGCTTTTCTAGGCAGCATAGGATCACCGGATTCCCCCGTTCGGGGGTCCCATCAGATCTCAGGTGCGTCATCAAAGACACAGTGACGGATTTGCCTATCACTGACCCTACATCCTTAGACCAGGACAACCATCGCCCGGCCCGGCTACCTTCCTGCGTCACACCTGTTAATACGCTTACCTCCCGGGATACGGTCCCGCGCTCCACCAAAACCCGGAACACCACAAGGGTGCACGGGCAGGTTTCGGGCGGTTAGTTTCCCCCGTTCAGTATGGGCGGTTTTTCGCCGGTACGGGAATATCAACCCGTTGTCCATCGACTACGCCTGTCGGCCTCGCCTTAGGTCCCGACTTACCCAGGGCAGATTAGCTTGACCCTGGAACCCTTGATCATTCGGCGGACGGGTTTCTCACCCGTCTTTCGCTACTCATGCCTGCATTCTCACTCGTGTAGGCTCCACCACTGGTTTACACCGCAGCTTCACTGCCCACACGACGCTCCCCTACCCATCCAGACGGCTGAACCACGAAGGCTTACCAAAAATCTGAATGCCACAACTTCGGCGGTGTACTTGAGCCCCGCTACATTGTCGGCGCGGAATCACTTGACCAGTGAGCTATTACGCACTCTTTCAAGGATGGCTGCTTCTAAGCCAACCTCCTGGTTGTCTGGGCAACTCCACATCCTTTCCCACTTAGCACACGCTTAGGGGCCTTAGTTGGTGGTCTGGGCTGTTTCCCTCTCGACTATGAAGCTTATCCCCCACAGTCTCACTGCTGCGCTCTCACTTACCGGCATTCGGAGTTTGGCTGACGTCAGTAACCTTGTAGGGCCCATCGGCCATCCAGTAGCTCTACCTCCGGCAAGAAACACGCAACGCTGCACCTAAATGCATTTCGGGGAGAACCAGCTATCACGGAGTTTGATTGGCCTTTCACCCCTACCCACAGCTCATCCCCTCCATTTTCAACTGAAGTGGGTTCGGTCCTCCACGACGTCTTACCGTCGCTTCAACCTGGCCATGGGTAGATCACTCCGCTTCGGGTCTAGATCACGCCACTCACTCGCCCTGTTCAGACTCGCTTTCGCTACGGCTTCCCCACACGGGTTAACCTCGCGACGTAACACTAACTCGCAGGCTCATTCTTCAAAAGGCACGCCGTCACAGCTACAAGGCTGCTCCGACGGTTTGTAGGCACACGGTTTCAGGTACTATTTCACTCCCCTCCCGGGGTACTTTTCACCTTTCCCTCACGGTACTTGTCCGCTATCGGTCATCAGGGAGTATTTAGGCTTACCAGGTGGTCCTGGCAGATTCGCACGGGATTTCTCGGGCCCCGTGCTACTTGGGATCCTCTCCAAGCGGCAGCATACATTCCGGTTACGGGGCTAACACCCTCTACGGCCTGGCTTTCAAACCAGTTCACCTATGCACCTGCACTCACTTCACCAGTCCGGCAGAACTGATACGGAAAGTCCCGCAACCCCAGTGATGCAACGCCCGCCGGCTATCACACACCACTGGTTTAGCCTCTTCCGCGTTCGCTCGCCACTACTAACGGAATCACTGTTGTTTTCTCTTCCTGCGGGTACTGAGATGTTTCACTTCCCCGCGTTCCCTCCACGCACCCTATGTGTTCAGATGCGGGTCACCCGGTCACTCGCGCGCCGGGCGGGGTTTCCCCATTCGGACATCCTGGGATCACCGCTCGGTTATCAACTCCCCCAGGCTTATCGCAGATTCCTACGTCCTTCTTCGGCTCCTGATGCCAAGGCATCCACCGTGTGCCCTTAAAAACTTGACCACAAAGATCAACAATTAATATCGCTATCGAGAAAACCATGGAAAACCAGTACAAGACCGGTCACCAGGTTTATCTGAAATTGCACTTAATAATTTTTAAGATGCTCGCGTCCACTATGTAGTTCTCAAACAACAACCCCGTCACACCCATCCACCAGCCACCACCCCCCGCAAGGGAGGGCTCCGGCCGGTCTCCGGCATGCGCAGGAAAACCAGAAACAACAGATCCTGTTGCCTCAGGACCCAACAGTGTGCCAAACGATTACCCCGGACAACCGCCCGGACCGGCTTTCCAACCCCGCAAAAGAGGCGTACTCACAGACCCGGAACAACCCGGACAAACCTGTTCATTGATATTCCACCCATGAGCACCCGCCGAAGAACTGACGCCTTCGAAACGGGCATAACTCCTGGAAACCGTGCATCCAACACTGTGGAAGAACACAACACGTTTCAGGTGCTCCTTAGAAAGGAGGTGATCCAGCCGCACCTTCCGGTACGGCTACCTTGTTACGACTTAGTCCCAATCGCCGGTCCCACCTTCGACGGCTCCCTCCCACAAGGGGTTAGGCCACCGGCTTCGGGTGTTACCAACTTTCGTGACTTGACGGGCGGTGTGTACAAGGCCCGGGAACGTATTCACCGCAGCGTTGCTGATCTGCGATTACTAGCGACTCCAACTTCATGAGGTCGAGTTGCAGACCTCAATCCGAACTGAGACCGGCTTTTTGGGATTAGCTCCACCTCACAGTATCGCAACCCTTTGTACCGGCCATTGTAGCATGCGTGAAGCCCAAGACATAAGGGGCATGATGATTTGACGTCGTCCCCACCTTCCTCCGAGTTGACCCCGGCAGTCTCCTATGAGTCCCCGGCATAACCCGCTGGCAACATAGAACGAGGGTTGCGCTCGTTGCGGGACTTAACCCAACATCTCACGACACGAGCTGACGACAACCATGCACCACCTGTAAACCGGCCACAAGTGGGGGACCTGTTTCCAGGTCTTACCGGTTCATGTCAAGCCTTGGTAAGGTTCTTCGCGTTGCATCGAATTAATCCGCATGCTCCGCCGCTTGTGCGGGCCCCCGTCAATTCCTTTGAGTTTTAGCCTTGCGGCCGTACTCCCCAGGCGGGGCACTTAATGCGTTAGCTACGGCGCGGAAAACGTGGAATGTCCCCCACACCTAGTGCCCAACGTTTACGGCATGGACTACCAGGGTATCTAATCCTGTTCGCTCCCCATGCTTTCGCTCCTCAGCGTCAGTTACAGCCCAGAGACCTGCCTTCGCCATCGGTGTTCCTCCTGATATCTGCGCATTTCACCGCTACACCAGGAATTCCAGTCTCCCCTACTGCACTCTAGTCTGCCCGTACCCACTGCAGACCCGGGGTTGAGCCCCGGGCTTTCACAGCAGACGCGACAAACCGCCTACGAGCTCTTTACGCCCAATAATTCCGGATAACGCTTGCGCCCTACGTATTACCGCGGCTGCTGGCACGTAGTTAGCCGGCGCTTCTTCTGCAGGTACCGTCACTTTCGCTTCTTCCCTGCTGAAAGAGGTTTACAACCCGAAGGCCGTCATCCCTCACGCGGCGTCGCTGCATCAGGCTTTCGCCCATTGTGCAATATTCCCCACTGCTGCCTCCCGTAGGAGTCTGGGCCGTGTCTCAGTCCCAGTGTGGCCGGTCACCCTCTCAGGCCGGCTACCCGTCGTCGCCTTGGTGGGCCATTACCCCAACCAACAAGCTGATAGGCCGCGAGTCCATCCAAAACCGCTAAAGCTTTCCACCACCATGGCATGCGCCAGGAGGTCGTATCCGGTATTAGACCCGGTTTCCCAGGCTTATCCCGAAGTTAAGGGCAGGTTACTCACGTGTTACTCACCCGTTCGCCACTAATCATTCTGTGCAAGCACAGAAGTCATCGTTCGACTTGCATGTGTTAAGCACGCCGCCAGCGTTCATCCTGAGCCAGGATCAAACTCTCCGTAAATGTTTTACAGACACACAACCGGAGCCAAGGAAAATTGGCTGCACAGTTCTGCACTAAATTCGAAACCAGCTAAAAAAACCATCCGCAACCCACGGGGTGGGCGGGACAGCCAATTCAACCAATTAAAATAATCGGTATCAATAAACTTGGCACACTATTGAGTTCTCAAACAACAGGCACATCCGG
>NZ_JBPPSW010000020.1:0-3177 GCF_051337705.1 Arthrobacter sp. IK3
TAAGGTCGGCGCCCCCACCACCTGGGTCCTCTCCAACCACGACGTCGTCCGCCACGTATCCCGCTTCGGTCTCAAGGGCAATGAGCTGCGCCTCGGAGACGGTATTGGCCCCGACGATGCGCAGCCGGATCACGCCGTCGGCCTGGCCCGGGCGCGTGCCGCAACGCTGCTGATGCTGGCCCTTCCCGGCGGCGTCTACCTCTACCAGGGCGAAGAACTAGGACTCCCGGACCACACATTGATCCAGGAAGAGTTCCGACAGGACCCAACCTTCCATCGAAGCAAGGGCCTGCGGATTGGCCGGGACGGATCCAGGGTGCCGCTGCCCTGGCGGGCGGACGCGCCGTCGTACGGGTTCAGCAGCACCGGCAAGTCCTGGCTGCCCCAGCCGGATGTGTGGGGAGCCAACGCGCGTGATGTCCAGCAACGCAATCCCGACTCAACCCTGAACCTCTACCGGGATGCACTCGCGCTGCGCCGGGAACTGGGCCTGGGCCACGGGTCCCTGGCCTGGTGGCCGGAACACGATGGCAAGGGGCTGATCGCGTTCGTCAACGGGAACGTCCTGGCGGCAATGAACATGGGCACCGAACCGGTGGAACTGCCGGAGTTCGAGATAATCCGCGAAAGCTCCCCCTGCGCCATGGAACATACGGAGCTCCGGCCCAACCGTGCCGTGTGGATGCGCGTCCCGTCCTAGGCGCCGGGTGGCTGCCTAAACCTCAGGTATCGCTTTGCCTGGATTGAGTATCCCGGCCGGGTCGAAGACGGCTTTGATCTGCTGCTGGAGTGCCAGCACTTCGGCCTGCTGCTCCTGCGGCAGCCAGCGCAGCTTGAACTGTCCAACACCGTGTTCGCCGGTAATGGTCCCACCCATGCGCAGGGCAATGGTGATGGATTCGTCCAGCGCGGCATTGAGCCGTTCGACGCCGCCGGCACCTTCCTCCGAGGCGATCCAGAAGGTGGGATGCAGGTTGCCGTCGCCGGCATGTGCCACCACCTTGAGCTGGACCCGGTGGTCCGCTGCCATGCGCTCGAGTTCGGCTACGTAGTGCACCAGCTGCGACCGCGGCACGGCGACGTCCTCGCCCACGCGGATCTCATGCTCCACGTCGTCCCCGCGGCTGTGCCTCCGCAGCTCCAGGAGCCGTTCGGCTTCCTCTGAACCTTCGCTGCTGACGGTGCCGCCGAGTTCGGTGAGGACAGCCCGAACGGCCGCGGCCTCTGCTTCGGCACCGAAGCCGTCTGTCTGGATCAGGAGCAGCGCGCCGCCGCGGCTACCCAGGTCGGAGCCGTGGGCGCCGTCGAGCGCCGCCATCGTGGCGCCGTCGAGCAGTTCCATGATGGACGGCTGAACCCGTGCCGCACCGACGGCCAGGACGCCTGCAGCGGCGGTGCGGAAGTCAGGGAAGAAAGCCGCGACGGTCCGTACGTCGCTGGGCAGGTACCGCAGCCGGACCGTCACGCCAACGACAATGCCGAGGGTACCCTCCGAGCCGGTGAAGAGGCCCGTGAGGTCATATCCGGCTACGCCCTTGAAGCTCTGGTGCCCGGTGTGGATAAGCGTGCCGTCTGCCAGCACTACGTCCAGTGCCAGCACCGAGTCCCTGGTTACGCCGTACTTGGCACAGCGCAGGCCGCCGGCGTTGGTGGCGACGTTGCCCCCGATGGTGGAGATCTTGTAGCTGGCCGGGTCCGGCGCATACATCAGCCCGTACGGCGTCACTGCGTCGTTGAGGTCCGCGTTGACCACACCGGCCTCAACCACAGCCAGTTCGTCGCCGGGACGGATATCCAGGATGCGGTTCATCTTCTCCAGGCTGAGGATGATGCAGTTGCGGGTGGCGTGCGCTCCTCCGGACACTCCGGTGCCTGCGCCGCGGGGAACGACGGCGGTCCCGGTGCGCGACGCCCAACGCAGGGTCTCCTGTACGTCGGCCACCGATTCCGCCCAGACGACCGCGAGGGGATCGATGAGTTCCTGCACCGGGCCCTGGTCCCGGGCGTACATTTTCAGTGTCTCCGGGTCCGTGTCGATGCGGATGCCGGGGATGGACACTTCCAGGTCATGCAGGGCAGGCAGGCTCATGCAAGAAGGCTACCGGGCGCCCATGAAACGGCCATATCGTTGCAGAACGTTGCGCCACAGAGATTCTGCTTCTGCGCGATGCGCTGCGGGGTCGCGGGCTGCCTCGAAGCCGGTGTGCGTCACCGTTACGGCAGTACCGGAGCCTTCCGCGGTGAAGACGATCGAGACAGTAGTAGAACCCGTGCCAGGGTTCCACTCCAGATCCAGCAGCTCCCCTGGCCGAATGTCCCGGACGACAGCTCGAGTGGAGGATTCTTCGTCTTCGCTCGTTTCCACCAGGGCGCCGCCTTCGAACTCCACATGTGTTCCCTCGCCGAATGTGGTGAACTCTTCCGGCCACCACAGGTGGGGGTACTCGTGGAAGCCACGAAACGCCTCTTCGGTTTCACGGGGAACGGTGCAGGTCTGCACTACGTCAGCGATGGGATCTTGGGGCTTCGCCGGCTCGGGTTCCGGGGCGTGGGAGAAAAGCGATGGAGTCATTTTTCCAGAGTACGCAGTCGGTATGGGGTTCGTTCCCCGTTGCAGCGCACCGGCGGTTCCCAGCCGTCGTGGCCGGTGGGGCTCCTGGGGCCCCCACCGCGTGGTTCCCACCCGTCGTGACAGGTGTTGCCCCTGAGGTTCCGCACTGCGATGGTTCCCACCCGTCGTGGCGGGTGGTGCCCCTGGGGTCATGGTCCGGCGGTGGTTCCCAGCCATTGGGCAAGGTGGGGCTCCTGGGGCCATGGACCGGTGGTGGTTCCCACCCGTCGTGGCCGGTGGTGCTCCTGGGGTTCCGCACGGCGGTGGTTCCCAGCCCTCGTGGCTGGTGGTGCCTGGTGTGGTCCCGGGAGGGGCCAGGAGTCACGGGGGCTGGGAAACCCTGTGCCGGTCGCGGGCAGGTCGCGGACCCGGATCCCTGTCCCCCGCGGCCGGCGGTGCCACCACAACGCAGACCGGTTCCCCGGCCCGGCCGGCTGTTCCAGTCCCCTAGTTCAGGCCAGACCGACCCCGGGGGCCGGGTGCCGGGGAAGGGCTGGTTAAACACGGAAAGGGCCCGCACCAGGGTGCAGGCCCAAAGAGTGACCGGTCCCGGCAGCCGGCAAGCA
>NZ_JBPPSW010000021.1:0-2599 GCF_051337705.1 Arthrobacter sp. IK3
AGATTGAAAGTTGGGGTTTGGCCGCCATGCTTCAGGCGCTTCGTGAGCGTCCCGGCTGCGGCGACTCAGAAGACTTTACACAGGTTTGCGGGCCGGCGCAAATCAGCAGTTCGGCGCCGGATCCACCCTAGTGGGAGGACCCGGCGCCGAAGGATATAGCGACAGGTATTACAGGTCAGGAGGGACTATCCCTGCCGGCGCCGCAGCGGCAGCGAGGCAAGAACGAGCGCCGATCCGGCGATTACCGCTCCGCCGCCCATCAATGCCAGGCTCATTGACTCCGCGCCCGTCTTCGGCAGGCGCTCAGTCACTGGAACCGGTGCATAGAGGTTGGTAACGCCGATGGCCTGCGTTTCTCCAGGCAGGATTGATACTCCACCGGTAAAGGTTGATTCAACGGTGACGTCTTCGTTGGCCCCGGAGGTCGGCTCCGAAATGTTGCAAAGCGTCCCGGCAGGAATCCCTTCGTAGAGCTGGGTGTATTCACCCGCCGTCGTGCCCGCCTCGAGGACGAAGACTTCGTCCACAAGCCCTTCGCCGCACTGAACGTGGATGGCAATGTCATCCTGCAGTCCGGCACCAGTGCCGCTAATGGCCTTGGTTACCAGCAGGCTGCCCGGGTTGAGGTCGACCGTGTTGGTAACTGCCAGAACGTTCTCGCCGTCAGCGATGGTGACAGGTTCCGGAAGCACCGGAGTGACCGTCACCGCCGTCGTCGATCCCGTGACAGGTTCGGTAACCGAACAGACCGTGCCTACCGGTAGTCCGGTGACAGTCTCAGTCACTGTCTCGGCAGTACCTGCAGGGATGTCGAAGGTGAAGGCACCCGACGCCCCGCAGTCGACTATGAGGGAGATGTCACCCTGCAGCCCCGCCCCCTCACCTGCAAAGGATTTGCTGACCGTGAGGTCTCCGGCTTCAAAGAACTCCGCAGTTGCCTGGGCATTGGACTCGATCTGTGCGTCGGCTGCCAGGATCAGCTTTTGGGCAGTCGTGACGCTGGGATTATTGCCGGCGTAGAGGTAGACGTTGCCAGTTTGGACGGGGACCACGGCAGTGGCGGTCAGGACAACCGGATCAGTGGTCTGGTTGTCATTCCTCACCCACAGCTGGGTACCGGGCGTGACGGTCGTGCCGACGAGCGGGACCGTGCCGGCCGGGTCGGTGTACAGGGTGTACCCATCCGGTACCCCGACCGTGATGGTTCCTGCATCAGAGTTGATAGTGAAGGGGCCGGTGACCCCGTCCGTGGGACCCGCCGCGACGGGCGGGTCAATCGACACGTTGGGAGCTGGCGGTTCAGTCAGCGGCCCCGCAGCGAGCACCGCGGCGACTATTGCCTCGGTGTAGGGACGTACGGCGTCGGTGTCTTCAAGAACGTAGCCATCGCTGAAGAACCATACGGCTGCCTGTACTGCGGCGGCACGGATGTTGTCATTCGGGGCTTCCGCGGGGAGTCCAGGCTGGTCCGGATAATAGCTGTTCAGCACCTGGTTGACGTAGCCAATATTCGGCACATTCGACTCGTCCCAAGAGCCGCTCTCGTATCCCAGTCCGGTGTAAGTAGAGGTGCGAATGTCGATGCAGTACACCTGCTGGGTATTGCCCACGGCGTCAGCAGTGGTGATAACACCTGCGAACCCTTCATCGGTGTCCTCGTAACCTGCCGGCACGTCAGCCGGATACCCGATTGTGGGGTCGAACGGCGTACCGACCGGCGGCAGTCCGCCGGCTACGGATTGCCCGGGGCCGGTACCAGTCATCGTGATCTCCACCAGCTCCGTGGGGACGGCACCACGCGGCGGCTCGCCCCGAAAAACCGCCTGGGCAGGCGCGGCTAGCTGGAACAGCATAAACAGCAATACAAGGACGCCGACGACGGCGGTCCCCCCGGAGTAGCGGGGCTTACTTCCCCTGCCACGCTTGCGGACTGCGGCATGGACGAATGGGTTTCGCAGGCTCATAGGGGTTCCCGCTTCCAGTCTCGGTGGGTGGAAATCCAAAGTGGTGAGCTTCGGGTCAGCGGCACTTGGCCGTGGCCTGCGAGGCTACGTGGATCGACTGTCTCTGGATAGAGAGAATGGAGAATCTGCCGGTTGCAGCACTCGATTTCATCGCGCCCACTGGACTTGCGGGCGTGCGCGAGAGCTGGCTCGCTGGATTGTGGGCATACGGCGGCGGTGGTTCCCAGTCGTCGTGGCCGGTGGGGCTCCCGGGACTCTGCGGGGGGGGGGGCGGGGGTTCCCAGCCATCGGGCAAGGTGGGGCTCCTAAGGTCATGTTCCGGTGGTGGTTCCCACCCTTCGTGACCGGTGTTTCCGATGGGGTTGCGCGACGGCGGTGGTTCCCAGCCCTCGTGGCTGGTGGTGCCTGGTGTGGTCCCGGGAAGGGCCAGGAGTCACCGGAACTGGGAAACCCCGTCCCGGCCAGCTGTTCCAGTCCCCTAGTTCAGGCCAGACCCCGGGGGCCGGGGAACGGCTGGTTAAACACGGAAAGGGCCCGCACCATGGTGCAGGCCCTAAGAACACACTCGATCAGCTCGGGCCGCCGGCCCCGGTACCCGCGTCCGTCCCCGGCCCCCGGCACCCGGCCAGCAAACG
>NZ_JBPPSW010000022.1:0-1093 GCF_051337705.1 Arthrobacter sp. IK3
TTCATACCCCTTCTTTGGCGGAACCGTTTGAAGTCGTGTTCTGCCCAGGATATGTGTGGTGTAAGTTATCGGCCTATTAGTACCGGTCAGCTTCACGGGTCTTTAGTCCCCGCTTCCACATCCGGCCTATCAACCCAGTGGTCTGGCTGGGGGCCTCTCACACACAAGGTGCATGGAAATCTCATCTTGAAGCAGGCTTCCCGCTTAGATGCTTTCAGCGGTTATCCCATCCGAACGTAGCTAATCAGCGATGCACTTGGCAGTACAACTGACACACCAGAGGTTCGTCCGTCCCGGTCCTCTCGTACTAAGGACAGCCCTTCTCAAATTTCCTGCGCGCGCAGCGGATAGGGACCGAACTGTCTCACGACGTTCTAAACCCAGCTCGCGTACCGCTTTAATGGGCGAACAGCCCAACCCTTGGGACCTACTCCAGCCCCAGGATGCGACGAGCCGACATCGAGGTGCCAAACCATGCCGTCGATATGGACTCTTGGGCAAGATCAGCCTGTTATCCCCGAGGTACCTTTTATCCGTTGAGCGACGGCCATTCCACAATGTACCGCCGGATCACTAGTCCCGACTTTCGTCCCTGCTCGAGATGTCTCTCTCACAGTCAAGCTCCCTTGTGCACTTACACTCGACACCTGATTGCCAACCAGGCTGAGGGAACCTTTGGGCGCCTCCGTTACTCTTTAGGAGGCAACCGCCCCAGTTAAACTACCCATCAGGCACTGTCCCTGACCCGGATTACGGGCCGAAGTTAGATATCCAGTATGACCAGAGTGGTATTTCAACGATGACTCCACCCGAACTGGCGTCCGGGTCTCACAGTCTCCCACCTATCCTACACAAGCCACACCGAACACCAATACCAAACTATAGTAAAGGTCTCGGGGTCTTTCCGTCCTGCTGCGCGTAACGAGCATCTTTACTCGTACTGCAATTTCGCCGAGTTTATGGTTGAGACAGCGGGGAAGTCGTTACTCCATTCGTGCAGGTCGGAACTTACCCGACAAGGAATTTCGCTACCTTAGGATGGTTATAGTTACCACCGCCGTTTACTGGGGCTTAAATTCCCAGCTTCGCCCAC
>NZ_JBPPSW010000023.1:0-544 GCF_051337705.1 Arthrobacter sp. IK3
CTCACTGAACAGCCGGGGAACCTGCAGGTCCCGTCCCGTGCCTGAAGCCAGCGTTTGAGTCCTGCGGGGATGCGTCGTGTTCGTCCGACGGTGAGGATGTGCCCGGTGCTGGGGTCCTGGATCAGGGGTGTCCAGCGCAGGGCGTCGAGAATCATGGTGCGTGCTGTTTCTGCGCTGATAGGTCCGTAGCCGTTGAGTTCTGCGGGGTTCTCGTCCAGTCCGGCGAGGGTGTCGGCGTTGATGAGGACCATGACCTCGGTGCGGACCGTTGACCGGTTCCGGTTCTGGGTGCGGTGCCGCTCTGCGCGGCGGGGTCTTCTGCCCGCTTGGGTGCTGCCCGCCGGGCCGCTAAGAGGGTGGCCGTCAGGGTCGCCCGCCGTGCCGCTGTCCGGGTTGCCGTCCGGACCGGGAGCCGGGGCGGCGGTAGGGGTGGGAGCCGGGACGGGATCGGGAGCTGGTTCGTTCGCGGTGATATCCGAACCGGCACGGGTGCCCGGCATTGCCGGGCCGGGAACGAGTGGGGCTCCTTGCATGTCTTCGGCAC
>NZ_JBPPSW010000024.1:0-438 GCF_051337705.1 Arthrobacter sp. IK3
GTGCAGGCCCGTGCTGCGGCCGTGCTCGACGCGTCCCAGCGCCGGGCCCAGTCCCGTGCCGGTGTCCCGGCAGCCCACCTCGGGCGTGGTGTCGGAGCGCAGATCGCCCTGGCCCGCAGGGATTCCCCGCACCGCGGCAACCGGCACCTGGGACTCGGCAAAGCACTGGTCCACGAAATGCCCCATACCCTGGCCGCACTGGCATCCGGGGTGCTCAGTGAATGGCGGGCAACCCTGCTCGTCCGGGAAACTGCCTGCCTGGACCTGGAAGACCGGCACCGGGTAGACGAACTGATCTGCAAGGACCCGGACTCCCTTGACGGACTCGGCGACCGGAAACTGATCGCCCGGATCCGTTCCATCACCCAGGCCATCGATCCCGCCTCCCAGGTCCGGCGCAACGCGAAGGCCGTCTCCGACCGGTATGTTTCCTGCCGC
>NZ_JBPPSW010000025.1:0-420 GCF_051337705.1 Arthrobacter sp. IK3
GCGCCGTCGGCGCGTCCGCCCCAGTCCGGGAGTCCGCTTTTTTTGATCAGGGCGTGGGCGACGTCGACGCGGAAGCCGCCGACGCCGCGGTCGAGCCAGAAGCGCAGGATGCGTTCGAATTCGTCGTGGACGGCGGGGTTGTCCCAGTTGAAGTCCGGTTGGGAGGAGTCGAAGAGGTGCAGGTACCACTGGCCGGGGGTGCCGTCGGGGTTCCGGACGCGGGTCCAGGCGGGTCCGCCGAAGTGGGACTGCCAGTTGTTCGGCGGGTTTTCGCCGTGTTCGCCGGTGCCGTTGCGGAAGATGAACATGTCCCGGGCGGGGGAGTTTGCGGGTGCCGCGAGTGCTGCCTGGAAGAGGGCGTGCTGGTCGGAGCAGTGGTTGGGGACGAGGTCGACGATGACGCGGATGCCGTGGTTTTTG
>NZ_JBPPSW010000026.1:0-252 GCF_051337705.1 Arthrobacter sp. IK3
ATAATTGAATAACTGCCTGTCCCGGTATCAGGGGCGGGTGGTCTGGTACGACGTACCCCATTCAGGTTTACCCCACCCGATCGTGTGTTCACGACGGTGAGGGTTCAAGGGTTACGGCGGTCATTGCGCGGGGGAAACGCCCGGTCCCATTCCGAACCCGGAAGCTAAGACCCGCAGCGCCGATGGTACTGCACTCGGGAGGGTGTGGGAGAGTAGGTCACCGCCGGACAATCATTACAGGTTCAGGCCCCG